>CAZFIA010000064.1:0-21760 GCA_964519335.1 uncultured Pseudomonadales bacterium | reverse complement strand
GCTGTGCGACCACAGAAGCCCGTACCTAAACATGAATCCTTTGAAAAGGTCTGGGCAGTTCGCATAAACACCCGCAAACCCTTCCAGTCCGTCGACTTCTCTTACTCTAGGCATGCAATGCCCCTCCGCTACTGGATACTTTTCGAGTCGACGCTGGTCGCCCCTCGAATCACCCGTAGCCTATCACCAAAACACTGATCCACTTGGCTGTGAGCTGGTTCGATTGCAGCGGTGGCATCGAGAACCGTACGCGGCACGGAGCACGCAGTTTAGAGCATGGAAAAAGGTAAACAGTTAGCAAAAAGATAAGGCTATGGGCGCTACCGCATACAGCTGTGCACTTGAATGTTCCAATCACTGCAGCAGGGCGAGCACTCCGAACATACTCTGAAAAATGACTACAGCCCGCGCCGCGCTGAGGGTATTTCCCCGCTATCGAAACAACCGTTAAGGACGCCCTATAGGTTCCACAACCTAGCACTGACGTGATCAAAGTCACGCTTTAGACCCAACGAGCCAACCAGCGCCCTATAACCGTGATAGCAAGCAGACTCAGTGCCTTTCATCAGGCGATAGGCCCCCTTATACTGCCATTTCGCGACATTTTGGGCCCATCTCTTAACCGCCCACAAACCAGGACCTCAGCAGGTCTGCGGCAGGACCGCATCAGGAACACAACAGATAAATCATGTTGATCGTATCGCCCCATCTCCACTTGTTCCTGCAGGGTAGAAACTGCAGCGTCTGCTTGATTTCCTCCAACCGTCTTAACGGCGCGATTCGGTAGAGTTCTGATGAACGCCCCAGCCTGCTCGGTCAAGACCGCTGTGCGAGAGTACTGGAAAGACCGGGTTTCCGACTGGAAAGTAGCCTCTTCGCTCGAGACAGGAAGCAATGCCTATTTTCTCGAGGTAGAACGCTACCGATTTCAGAAGCTCGCTTATCTAGAGAGAGTGGTGAACTATCAGGGGTGGGCCGGCCGCTCAGTGCTAGATGTTGGATGCGGACTCGGAACCGACCTTTCGAGATTCGCGCGCGGTGGCGCCAATGTAACCGGTGTCGATCTTGCGCCACGAGCCGTAGATCTTGCTCGACAGAATTTCAAGCAACGCGGCCTCGACGGAACCTTCACGGTGATGGATGGTGAGAATCTAGACTTCCCCGATGACACCTTCGATTTTGTCTATTGCCACACGGTTCTGCACTTTACTCCCAACCCTGAAACCATGATTTCAGAAATCCATCGGGTACTAAAACCCGGCGGGCATGCGCTCCTGATGACCATCAATCGGCGGTCGTGGCTATACAGACTGCATCGAAGCTTCGGCGTAGAACTCGACTATCGCGACGCACCCGTATTCCGCCATTTCGATCCCGCTGAGTTTGTCGCATTAACTTCAGCATTCGATCAGCGACAAATGTTGATCGAACGTTTCCCCATCCGCACGGAAGTTCATAACGGCTGGAAAGCGAGACTATACAACTCACTATTCGTAGACCTTTACAACGCGATGCCAGAGCGGCTGATCGGACGGAGTGGATATCACCTACTTGCTCTCGTTGGTGAGCAGTGGGACCAGACGAATCCGTGAAACGAAATCTTGAGGCGCTTGGGTCGCAGACTTTTGATCTGGTTGTTGTCGGCTGCGGCATCCATGGGGTATCGGTGGCACGTGATGCCACACTTCGCGGACTTAAAGTTGCGGCCATCGATATGGGTGACGTTTCAGGGGAAACAAGCCACAACTCACTCAAAACAATTCACGGCGGTATTCGCTACCTGCAGCACTTTGATTTCAAGCGCTCACGGGAATCGATCAACGAACAACGCTACTTGTTGCGCAATGCGCCGCATCTGGTCCACCCTCTCCCGTTCCTGATGCCAACCTATGGGCACGGCATGCGGGGCCCAATGGCAATGTTTGCAGGCATGAGGCTCTACGAACTGTTAGGCATCGACCGCAATCGCGCTCTCACGGAAAAATCTCGACTACGACGCGGACGAATCTTAAGCGCCAAAGAATGCTTAAACCACGCACCCGACATCAAGTCTGAAAAACTAAGCGGCGGCGCTATCTGGGATGATGCACAGGTAGGACACGCAAACAAAGCAGCCCTCCAAATTCTTGCTCACGCGGTTGAGAACGGTGCAACTGTCGCAAATCATCTTCGCGCGGAGTCACTGTTGATAGACAATGATCGCTGCACCGGTGTGTCGGTAGTAGATGCACTCGGAGAAGCGACACCGTTTAATATTTCAGCCAGGCACGTGGTCAATGCAACAGGCCCATGGGCGGCAAGCTGGGCCGCGAAGGCATCCGGAGATAAGGTTGCGATTGAGTTACCACTCACACGGAGCCTAAACCTGGTCACGCGTCTGCCTGCCACTGAAACAGCCGTAGCCTTCGAAAGCCGGCAGGCGTCCGATTCCAAGATCGGAACAACAAAGCGCTTGTTTTTTGCCGTTCCCTGGAATGGACGAACGATGATTGGCACAGCGCACATGCCCGACGGTGCAGGCGGTCCAGAATCGACATTAACTAATTCTCCAGATAACAAGAAAGAACTTGCTGCATCGGTCGACCAGTTTTTGCAGGAAATCAACGAGGCGCGCCCGTCTCTGAATCTTTCGACCGATGATGTGCTCTATTGCTACCAGGGGCTTACTCCAGCCGAGGACGAATCGAGCAGTTATGCAAGTCGCTCGCGCGAAAGCCGTGTTGTGAATCACGCCGAACAAGGCGGGCTGAACAATCTAACATCGACTCTTGGTATTAAGTGGACGACGGCGCGATTGATTGCCGAACAAACCGTGGATATTGTTTGCCAGACTCTGGGAAACAGCACGCCGTGCGTCACTCGCACCACCCCGTTACCCGAGACTGACAATGTTGTGTACAGCACTCGCGATCTTAGTGAGAACGACATAGAGAATTATTGTCGTGCCCACATCGAGCACACCATGGCCGCAAAATTGAGCGACATTTTGTTACGCCGCAACGAGGATCTGGTCGCCGGCCATATGACATTCGAAAAACTATGTCTTATCGCTCGCACCATGAGCAAAGAACTGAATTGGACCAGCGGCGATCAGCAGAGTGAGCTGGCCGACTTACAACAACGCTGGCTTCCCCGTGAGATCAAAGCGCGCCTCAAAACAGACCAAATCTGGTCTGCAGATAGCTGATCGTAGCGATACTGCAGGGACCTTTTGTTAGGCTAGTGCTCTGTTGGGCTAATGCTCAACCCGAGCGGTAAAGCTAAGCTTCTTGCTGTTTTCTGCAGGCACCTGAACACGCCATTCGGCTATTCCTGAAGAAACTTTTACATGCGGCTGACTCTCGCGCAGCATTTCCCAATCACTAGGTATGGGCTCGCGTATAATCACTTCTACCGCTTCCTTTTTCGCGTTGTTTATCTCGATCTCAAAGCTAGAGTCAAAAGCTTGCTTACCTAAAACCCGCGTCAGAATTTTGAAATCGGTTTGCTTCCTGTTTGCGGTCACATCGAAAGAGTTGCCGAGCTTTAGGCGCACGCTCGCCTTATCCGCCGTGTGATCGATATTATCTTCACCAACAAACTGTGCATTACCTTTGCTGTCACGCTTATAAACCCGGACAACCCCTTTGGGTAGAGGCATGCCGATACCATTGCTTTCTTCATTTTCAAATTGTAGATAAACACTAAACTTTAGTTTTTGCCCGATCTGGTTGTAGCGCGAGTAGTAGTAATGGTTTTGCCCTTGGAGTACGAGCTCCTTTATTGCTTTAACACCACCAGCAGACATGAGTGAGACCTGCTTTGTCTGCTTGTCCTGTATGTTCGTTGGGCGCCCTAAACTGTAAAGGTGATATTCGAACAGCGTCTCCTCAGACATCGTAGAAGCCGCTGCCAACGACTCCATCATCACCATCGGATGCTTGTTACGCATCTCAATGGCGGACGCCACCTGATTAACATCACCAGCTACCAATTGGAGCGCCGCGTTGTTGTAACCGGTACCGCTTTGATTATCCAAGGTAACCCAGCCAGTAATATCGAGACTCTTATCATCCTGCGAAATCTCTGCAACATAATCAGCCTTCCAGGATAGGCCAGCCGTCAAGTAGCTCAATTCCACAGCACGTTTGCCGCCCGTATTGTTATCAAGCTCGATGGACAACGTTGGTTCATCTCGCAGGGTGGCGGGTAGCTGATCAAAAATAAATCGGCCCGGCGGGTTAGTTTCAATGCGATCGCCAATACGAACTACAGTACCGTTTTGAACGCTTAGAACTTTCGCGTTTTGAACAGATTCTTTGCCCGTAGCGGGATTAACCGTCGCGATGCGTACGTCGCGGCCCAGGTACTTTTCTAACAATTTTTGTGGCGTGAGCAGATCAAAGTCGAAATTTTGTTCCAGAACCTGCAAGGCATCGCTGTTCTCAAAATCTCTAAACAAAGCCGTTTCAGGCCGCATCTGGGCACTCACCCCCCGATAAGCCAGCTTTTGCCGGCCTTTTGGGAGGCTCAGCTCACGCTGATCTTTAACCAGCGCCAGGCTTTCGTTATAGATAGTGACTGCAACCGCGGTCTGGTCATCGACGGTTGTGCGCATTTCAGCGCTGCAGACCGTTGCAAGCAATAGCAAACAACTCCCGATGGGACGAATAGCTTGGATAAGAAGAGACCGTGGCGGCATGGGATGCTCCGATTAGACATGGGTTCTGTATATAACGAAGCCCAGGCTAAAAAGGGGTTAATCGACAAGATTATCGACGGGGCAATCCGAGGTGCCTTCCAGCGGCAACCGCTCAATGACATTCAAGCTGCTTACCTATCGCGGGCCTATCGCGGGCCTATCGCGGGCCAAATTCGAGGCTCCAGCACCTCTAAAACCATAACTGGATCTATGGCCAGATCGGGGCCCGCTCAATCCAATCTCGACCCCAAAATCCACCATATTTGGCTACAGGCGGGCCTCGCCGGCGATCAAAGATCGATGAGCCGTTCGACAAAAGGGCGCCTTATTTGCAAGAAAATCGACAACGCCTTATCTTTCGATTACACCAGAACAACGTAATCCCGACTGTTCTTACACCTGTACGCTAAACCCTTCACGAAAGACCCGATATACTCCTTTTCTCTTATAATAACCGCTGCTGGCGCGCCTACCGCGACTGGTTCACTAACAAGCACAGACCGCAACTATGAATAAAGATCCAGTGAGCGAAAATTCGGCAGATCAGAGCTCAAGCCTAAGAAAAGAGCTTTCCGATGAGAAGTTCATCGCATGGTCAAAAAGCACGTTGCGTGACGATTTTGATGTTACTGAACTTTCAGATTACATAGATTCGATCGATGCATCGTCCGTACAAGGCCTCGATATTGGTGGCGGTATTGGCGCTTTCGCCAGCACTGTCGCTGAACGTTGCAACAATAAAAACCTGAAAATTACCGTGGTTGATCCCGGTGTCGATGCGTCAGAGCAGCGAATTGAACATCCGGGTGTCGATTTTGTACTAGCGCCATTTGATAGTTTCAACAGCGACACAAAATATGACTTTATAGTTTTCCGCCTGGTACTCCATCATCTAATTGGCGAAGACTCTGCGACCACGCTGCGCACACAGCGCGAGGCACTCGTAAAAGCAAAATCGATGCTTAGCGAAAGTGGTGTGGTCTTTGTTATAGAGAATTTCTACGAGCCTTGGATTGGCCAGGACTTTACCGGTCAGCTTATTTATTCGCTCACTTCCAGCAAGGCGGTGGAGGGAATAACGCGTCGACTTGGCGCAAATACGGCAGGTGAAGGGGTCCGTTTTCGAAGCGCAGAGAGCTGGAAAACGCTTTATGACAATCTGGATCTAAAGATTGTTAGTGAGCAAACTAACCCCAGGTGGGGAATCGATATGCCGATTTGGCAGAAGCTTCCTCTTCTCTGCAAGGAACGGTATCAAGCAATCCAGATGCTCAAAGTGTAGATCACAAAACTGGCGCCAGGCCAGGAGAGCGGAAAGCCTCCTGGCATCCAGGTTTAAATAGGCCAACAAATCGGTTGGCGTAACCTGAGTCTCCTGCAATTATGGGCTGATGAATACACAATCAACAGCCATCGACGTAGATGACTATCCAACCTTGGCAAGTGCCAATTATGGGCTGGCGCTGTTGTTCTCTGCCTATGTGTTGTCTTTCCTCGATCGACAAATACTCAGCCTGCTTGTTGGTCCAATCCGCGAAACCTTAGAAATAACAGACAGCCAATATGGCCTCCTGATGGGCTCTTCATTTGCGATCATGTATGCCGTGGCAGGACTACCCCTTGGTCGGTTGGCTGATCGCTTCTCAAGGCGAGCAATTATCGCCGGCTCCGTGCTGTTTTGGAGTCTTGCGACCTGCGCCGGCGGTCTATCCAAGAGTTTTGCTCAACTGTTTGCGTCACGCATGGGCGTCGGCGCAGGGGAAGCTGGTCTGGCGCCAGCGGCCTACTCGCTCATCTCCGACAGCTTTCGGCCAAAGCACTTCGGATACGCCATGGCAACCTACAAGTTAGGCGTGAAAATGGGCGGCGGGTTAGCCCTGCTCATTGGTGGAGTGCTGTATGACTACTACGCCAGTCTCGACACGCTGGTGTTCCCCATTATCGGCGAGCTACTGCCGTGGCAGGCGACCATAATCTCTGTGGGGTTGCCGGGTGTGTTGCTAAGCTTGTTGTTACTCACCATTCCAGAACCCACTCGCAAAGGAGTACCGACGTCAGTGACCGGCGCGGGTGGAGATGCCGAACCCTTTCCCATGCCGGTGGTGTTGGGTTACCTATGGCAGCGCAAGCGCATGTACGTCAATTTATTTTTAGGGTCTTCGATGCTTGCCATGGCAGGCTACGGCAACGCGGCCTGGTATCCCGAGTTCCTAACCCGGGTGTACGGCATGTCGAAATCTGACATTGGGCTTTACTACGGCACCATAATGATGGTGGGAGGGTCACTAGGTGTAATGGGCGCCGCGTGGGTAGCCCAGCGCATGGTGGCCGGTGGGCACACCGATGGCTTCGTGCGAACCGTATTTTACGCGTCGATCATCGCGATTCCTTTTGTTGTGGGTGCTCCCCTTGCCGGAAGCCCCGCCCTTACCTTTTTACTCTTAGGTCCCGGCATGGTGCTAAGCGCGGCTTACATCGGAGTATTGGCGGCGTCCTTCACCCTTATTACACCGAATCGCATGCGCGGCCAGGCGACCGCGATCTATATTTTCAGCACCAGCATTCTAGGCATGGCGGTAGGCATTAGCTGTGTCGCCTGGTTTACAGACTACGTATTTATGAATGATGAACTGCTGCATTACTCGTTAGCCACAACCAACGCTATCTTCTATCCGACTTCTGCCGTTCTGTTTTGGCGTTGCATGCCTGCATATAGACGCGTAGCGGCAGAGGCTGAAGAGGGCTGGAAGATCTAGGTCTGAGCGGTCAAATCACTGACCTTCATAGATCTAGCACCAATCGCTCAGAGCGTGCACGCGAAACACATACGGTCATCAAATTATTAGATGCTCGCGCCTCGTCAGTCAGAATTGCATCTCTGTGCTCGGGCACGCCATCAAGCACCGGTGTGATACAGGAACCACAGATACCCTGAGTGCAAGAACACATCACTGGGTAACCGTTCATATGAAGAACTTCGATAAGCTGTTCGTCAGGCGCCACTGAAAACACTTCTCCCGTACTCGCCACCTGCACTTCAAATGCCGTGTTTTGCACCGGGTCTACCTGCACAGATACAAAGGTCTCTGAGTAAATGAACTCGCTAGGCCACGAGTTATTCTTCGCAACGTCCAATACCGCAGACATAAACGCCGTAGGACCACAAAGATATAGCACGTCGCCGGCTTGATACCGGGAAATCGCGGCATCAATCTTCGATCTGGCACGACAATCTGCATCATCGCTGTAAATCTGAATAGAATCTGCGAACGGCATCGCCGAGAGCTCATTGTGGAAAGCCAGGCTCGACCTATTCGCTACAAATAGATGCAGCTTAAAAACCAAACCGCGATTGTGTAACTCGTGGGCCATCGCCAGCAACGGGGTTAAGCCAATACCGCCGCCAACCAACAGATACCGAGTAAGGTCATATCGCAGCGGAAAGTTGTTTCTGGGTGTACTAATTTGGATAAGATCGCCCTGCTCAATTTCTTGATGCAGAAATGTAGAGCCTTTCCCGCCCTTCTCGCCTGCCTTTACCGCAATTTGAAACCGCTGATTTTCCAAGGGGGAATTGCACAATGAATACTGTCGTACTACATCTTTTTCAGGCTTCATATCGATTCTCACATCAATATGCGCACCGGCTTGAAACCTCGGCCACCGCTCGGTTCCCCCAGGAACCAATTCGAACGTACGAACATCATCCGCCACGTTTCGCACGGCCTCTACACGCGCCGGTAAGAACGCTCCCCTCTGTATAGAAGGCAACTTCAGGTCTTGCGATGGCCGCCAGAGCGTTCGGGTTGGCACGTCTTGCTGTTCGAATAAGTGCTCCCCCAACTTCCATGCACGTCGGTATCGGTAGTATGGAATGGAGGGCGCCAGGTGATGCAGACAATGAAAAGACTGGCCCAACAGTAGCCAATGGGCCATCGGATTCGTGACTATGCGCACCGTGGTTTGGAACGGCACCTGTTCCCACTCCATACCCTCAGGGTGCTGTATGTGGGCAAAGAACCAGGATACATAGAACAACCCAAAGCGCTGAGGAATCATGAAGCACAAAAAGAACTCGAGTGCGTATGCACTGGTCAAGAACGCAACGTGAACCCCAACATAGAAAGTAAGCCCCGCCGCGAATTCAATGCGTTCGCTTCTCGGCCGCGAGCGCCCGTGCTTGAAATACCAGATCGACCAGTGGACATCCAAGCCAGCCAGCACAAAGGGTAAAAGCATCGCTGGGGCAGAGACAAAGAGCTCATCTGGATCTTTGGCTGGGTCACCAGCAAATCGATGATGCTCCAGATGCAGATATCGGTACACCCGTGTGGTGATGCCTGGCAACAACAGCAAACAACAGAGCGTGCCTATCAGGTCATTGAGCGTGCGATGGCTTGAAACGGATCGATGCGTGGCATCATGCAAGGGAGTGAACGATACATAGATCGAGAAGGAGTTAATAAGCAGCATGACCAGAAAGTGGATATGACCTGCCAGATAGAGCGAAGTGCCTAAATAGAACAACGAGAACGCGCCTACTCCGAGCGCAATTTCCATCGGCGCCCAGACAGGTAACCGGGTTAGCTCCTTGAACCGCGGTTCTCGGACTACCTGCTCAAGAATCTCGCGCGTGGGAGTATTAAACGAAAAGGCCATTGTTTTACTATCGCCGGGTCCGGTTATTGTGGATCGAGAAGGAGAATACTATGCACATTGGGGTAACGCTAAGAAACATGGGGCCGCAGAGCGATCGAACAACTCTCCGCGCCGGCGCAAGCTACGCCGAGGAGCTTGGTTTCGAATCGGTTTGGATTACCGATCACATCGCGATACCACCCGACGACGCCGAAGGCAGTGGCGGGCGCTACACAGATCCGTTAACGACCCTTGCGTGGCTAGGCGGCACGACCCATCGCATAAAGCTGGGTGTCGGCGTACTTATTGCGCCCTACCGGCCGCCGCTACCCACCGCCAAAGCAATAGCAACACTGCATGAGCTTACGGAAGAACGACTAATTCTGGGGCTCGCGGTGGGATGGATGGAACCCGAATTTCGTGCGCTGGGTGTGCCCAGAAACGAACGTGGTGCGCGAACCGATGAGCTTATTGAGTTCTTGCAACAGAGTTTCACTCAGGATGTTGTTCAACGAAACGGTCAGGATTTTCTCTTCGATCCCAAACCTGCCCTACCACCCATCTACCTCGGTGGAGCCGCATCACACGCTCAAAGACGCTGCGTGCGTTTCGGTTGTGGTTGGCTGCCAATGAGCGGAAACCCAGACAAGCTCGCTGCTGAGATTGAGCAGTTTACGGAACTGGCAAAAGCCTCAAACGTAACGCGAGGACCCGTGACGGTGATGAGCAGTTTACCGCTCCAAGATTCTGCCGAGGCGCTGACGCGGTTACAGAGATTTCGCGAACTGGGCGTCGATCGGTTTGTCTGTGGCCATAAATACAACAATCTAAGGGAGTACAAAAATCGTCTGGAGTTGCTAGCAAAGCTCTCAGAGTCTCTCTAAAACCTGAGATAGCTAACCCGTCTATTCGCGGTTTACTCTCCCCTGAAATAGGTGCACGGTGTTCGGGCTGATGCACATATAAAAAAGTAGAAAACAAGGCGAGATGAATTGACCACAACCCACGCTGTGACCCTATCTGGCGCCCCCGCCGCCAACCCCCTGGGCTACTTCAGCTGGCCGTTCGGTCAGGCCGCCCGCGACCCCTACTACATCATGGTCATCATCTACATCTTCTACCCCTACTTCAGCAACACCGTTGTGGGCGACCCCATCAAGGGTCAATCGCTCATCGGCTATATAACCGCTTCAGCTGGGCTGGTGCTGGCGATAACAGCACCGTTTCTGGGCGCGATTGCGGACAAGGATGGCAGGCGCAAGCCGTGGATCATCGCCACCATCCTCATAATGTCTGCCGGAGCCTTCAGCCTGTGGTTTGTCGAGCCTAAGGGAATGGGTTTAAGCCTTCCGCTGACAATCGCCATTCTGTTCAGCATCAAGGTTTGCTTTACCGTCTCTGAAGTATTCCACAACGCCATGCTGCCCTCCGTTGCCCCGGTTGATCGCATTGGCCTGATATCTGGGCTTGCCTTCTCGCTGGGTAACATTGGCGGGCTTTTGTTGATGCTGTTTGTGTTGCTGGCCTTTTCACTCCCAGGCACTCAACCCTGGGCGTTCTTGCCGACCGAACCACTGTTTGGGATTGATCAGTCTGCTTACGAGCACAATCGCATTGTGGGACCGATTGCAGGCCTATGGATGCTGCTGTTCAGTCTTCCGGTGTTTTTGTTTACTCCGGATGGCAAGGCATCTAACTCGCCGATGCTGCAGGTAGCCCGGGAAGGTATGCGCGATGTCATACAAACGCTCAAGCACGTTAGGCACTACTCAAACATCGCCCGATACCTTCTGGCCCGCATGTTCTTCGTTGATGGAATGATCGGAGTCCTCACCTTTGGCGGGGTCTATGCATCGGGGACTTTTGGTTGGGATACCACCACCCTGTTGATTTTTGGACTATGCAGCAGCGGGTCAGCTATGTTCGGCGCCTACGTTGGCGGGCGGCTCGATGACCGATTGGGCTCTATACAGACTCTGCGAATCGCCATCGTCGCAAGCTCTGTCATATTGCTGATTCTTGTTTCGGTACAACCCGACACCATTTTGTATGTGGTAAACGTAGGTACGGAACCGGTCTGGAATTTTCCGTACTTTTCAACGCTACCGGAGCTGTTCTACTTCGGCACCAATCAGGTGTTCGCCATGTTCTTCGTCACTGGGCTGTCAGCCTCAAGAACGCTGATGGCTCGATTAGCGCCTCCCGAAATGGCAACGCAGTTCTTCGGCCTATTCGCGCTATCAGCAACCGCCACCGCTTTCCTGGCGCCGCTACTAGTCGCAACAGCCACCGACATCTTCGACTCACAGAGAATCGGTTTCGCGTCACTCGCGATACTGATGGTGATTGGCGCCATCATGCTTATGAAAGTAAAAGAGGAACGCGCGACAGTCGCAGAAACGGCGTGACGGTAACTTAGACCGGGTCTACCCCTCACGCTGACAAACCGAGAATAGGCGCGCTATAATTCCCGCCTCCTGAGGAACTTCAGCAGGCTTTTTGCCTCTTAAGTAGGGTTCTCCAGCCCCCTAACAACATTAGTTTAGCGAGATTAGACAATGAACTACGAGAAAAACAACCTGCTTACTGGCTCAGCGATTGCCCTGGCGGTTGCCGGCCTGGCGGCCTGCGGTGATACAAGCACGAACACTGCGTCTTCAGCGGCGGCGAGTACCTCTTCGGCGGCAGCTAGTGCATCTTCAGCGGTAGCAGAAGCAACTACAACCGCTGCAGCAAGCTCAGGCTCAGCGGAGCTAGGCCACTGCTACGGCGCCAACATTTGCAAAGGCCACAACGACTGTAAGACAGCAAACAACGCCTGTGCTGGCCAGGGCGAGTGCAAAGGTCAGGGCGGCTTTGTGACGGCACCTGTAAAAGGCTGCGCTGATATCGGTGGTGAGATTAAGGATGACTGGCGCGGCTCTGTCGCCTCGTCAGACTTAGTGCACTGCTACGGCGTGAATATCTGCAAAGGGCACAACGACTGCAAGACCGCCGCCAACGCATGCGCGGGTCAAGGTGAATGCAAGGGCCAGGGTGGCTTTGTTGCACTGACCGGCAAGTCATGTGCTGACACCGGTGGCAAAGTAGGTGCCTAAGCACCCCTGCTAATTTGATTCAGGCGCTGTGGTTACCCTATTTAGGTACCCAGCGCCTCAGTAATTTCTTTTAGCAGAGCTGACTCACGCGCATCAGTGCGTCCGTCAGCACTCACCGCTATTTGGGCCGCTGCCTTAACGAGTTCAACGTGCACCGAATGACCCGCGACTGCCGAAACATCTTGAAGCGCACGCTCACGCCCGGCCTCAGGATCGACGAACATCCCTCCGCAAAGATCTTGAAACACCGGAGCAACCGACGCCATATCGAGCGCCGGGAACAAATGAGACTGTTCTTGCAGCGTTTGCATGAATCGATCGATTTCCGGTTGGGCCAAATCACCGTCTGAAACCGCTATGAGCGCAAAGGCGCTCGTCGTCGCACGCAACAACTCATCGGTCACCTCATCGTCGTAGCGCTTCCAAGACATGAGCGCGTAGCTCTGGTCTTCCGGTGATATCTGGTGCTTTGATTTTTGCCTGTCTGACATCTGCTCTGGCTCGCCTGTTGATTGTTACGATGACTGAATTCGCAATGGCTAATGTATAGCTTATCTACATTGGGATCGCAGGTAACTATGCTCTCTCCGCCATGAGGGCGTCTACGGCATTGTGCAAATCGGGGTTGTTAGGGTCTGAATCCAGTGTTCCAAACACCACGTTATCGTTACCATCAAGTAGCAATATCGCGGGTGTACCCGGTACTTCGTACAGGTCGCCAACATCGTTTCCATCAACCAATATGGTCATCGTTAACCCGCGCTTATCTACATAGGCCCCTAACACGAGCACCGCACACAGCAGAAGCGCATCCGCCAGGCGGCTGGAGGAAGGAGTGAGTAGACTATTCATGCGGCTATTTCCCGTGACTTGCGTGGGCGTGATGGAGTACGGAAACCAAGAATACGCTGGTGTGGCCGGTGGGCAAGAAATCCGCAACAATATATTGATTGGATGGTTGCCTAGGCTCGTCGGCAGCTACCTGTCTCAAGCAACCAGGAATATAGGACCACGCTGAACTGATGGAAAATCCCGTCGGAAAGATGATTAAGGATCACGACGAAACACCGCTGGTCATTCATTCGGAAGTGACCAGGCCAATCGGTGAACTGTCATTTCTACGCCGAGCGTTGCTGTTCGGTGAACTGGCGATGATTGCGTACAACGACAAAGTCGAGGCGACGGCTGCTGCTGAGCTAGCGGGGTTTCCCGATGTTACTTTTTATGATCGCGACGGATCACAGGCCTATAGATTTCGAAACGAGCATGATTGTGTGATCGCTTGCCGAGGAACCGAACCCGGCGAATGGAATGATGTTAAAGCAGACGCCAACGCAAGGAGCGTCTTGGCGGAAACAACAGGCAAAGTCCACAGCGGATTCAAACAAGAGGTCGATGACTTATGGCCCATGTTAGAAAACGCCTTGACGGAGAACAAACAACCGCTGTGGTTTTGTGGTCACTCGCTCGGCGCAGCAATGGCCACTATCTGCGCCGGACGCTGCTTCCTATCGCATATCAATAGCCGGCCGGAGGAACTCTATTCTTACGGCAGCCCCCGCGTTGGCAACAAGGCCTACATCAACTACGTGAAATTGGCTCACTACCGATTCGTTAACAACAACGATATCGTTACCCGCGTTCCGCCGCCTTTGTTGGGGTTTCGCCACTGCGGTAGCGAGGTATACATCAACAGCACAGGTGAATTCAAAAAGTACGGATTAATCTTGAAACGCCGCGATCGTTGGCGCGGCTTTTTGAGCGGGCTCAAAAACCGGAAGATCGATCACTTCGCCGATCACTCCATCCATCGTTATATCGAGTCGATACTAAAGGCTGTCAAAGAAGAAGATGCCACGTTAGCCAGCGGCGGCACGGCGGTGCTGGCCGATCAATTTGCCGACCGAGGAGACAGCGCGGAGATTACCCAACAAAGCGCATAATCGAGCGAAGCGCACACGGGAGCGATTCGTGGTACAACAAAGGGGACGACCCACACCCCATAAGTCTGGTGTGCGGATCCAAGCATTAGATTGATCTGCGGAGAATATTCAATGGCCGACAGCAACTCCTGCGACGCCATCATCATTGGTGCCGGTTTCAGTGGCCTATACGCACTGCATCATCTGCGCGACACCTTAGGGCTGAATGTGTGCGTGTTTGATGGTGCCGGCGGTGTGGGTGGTACCTGGTGGTATAACCGCTATCCCGGCGCTCGGGTAGATGCGCCCAGCAGCCCTTTTTATGCCTATACGTTCTCCGAAGAACTCGTCAACGAGTGGGAGTGGGACGAAACCCAAACTTCACAGGCTAAGGTGCTCGCTTATCTAGAACACTTCGCAACCAAATTCGATCTAAGAAAAGACATTAATTTCGAAACCTGGATCACAGGCGCGAGTTACGATGACAAAAAGCAACGCTGGTCGGTTACAACAGACACTGGCGAAGTGGTCACCGCGCAGTTCCTAATCTGCGCAACAGGCGCATTGTTTATTGCCAACAAGCCCGACTACCCGGGCTTCGATGACTTTGAGGGCGAGTGTTACCACACAGGCCGCTGGCCGCATGAGCCGGTATCTTTTGCGGGCAAACGCGTGGCAGTTATAGGCACAGGCTCATCAGGAATTCAGGCCATACCAGAAATAGCAAAAGAGGCCGAGCACGTGACCGTCTTCCAGCGCACGCCTCAGTACTCACTACCCGCTCGCAATCGACCTCTCGAGAAAGAAGAGCTTTCCCGATACAGGGATAGCTGGAGTGAGTTACGTGAATCGATGTACCGGCGTGGCGGCTGGCCGTTCAAAACCACTCGCAGAAAGTCGGCTGAGCATACACCCGAAGAACGCCACGCGATTTACGAAGAAATGTGGGAAGAAGGCGGCATTCATCTGTCGATCAACAGCTTCCGCGGGGTGCTGATGGACAAAGAACTGAATGATGAGGTATCAGAATTCGTTCGCGGCAAGATACGCGAGATGGTTCGTGATCCCGCTACGTCCGCGAAGCTGCTGCCTGATTATCACATTGGCACCAAGCGGTTGATCCTGGACAACGGTTACTTCGAGACTTACAACCGCGACAACGTATCATTGGTGGATCTTCGCGAGGACGCAATTGAGTCGTTCGGTCCAACCAGCCTGCAAACCAAGAACGGCGAACACCAGATAGATATGCTGGTTCTCGCAACCGGGTTTGATGCCGTGACGGGTTCCATGTTGAATATCAACCCGCAAGGGCTAGGTGGCGTGAGCCTTGAACAGAAATGGAGCGAGCGCTTCAACACCTATCTCGGGGCAACTATCCCCGGGTTTCCCAACATGTTCATGGTTCATGGTCCAAGTTCACCCGGCGTTTTGTATACCATGCCGTTGGGTGGCGAACGTACCGTGCAGTGGATCGGTGAGTGCGTTCAATATTTGAAAGAAAATGGCCTAGGATCAATCGACGCAACAGATCAGGCCAGCGCTCGCTGGGACAAAGAAATCAATGAAATGGCCGATCAAACACTCTATCCATTAACCAACTCGTGGTACGTTGGCGCGAACATCCCTGGTAAGCCGCGCCAGTTTCTGGCGCACGTGAGAGGGTCGCAGTATTTTGATCGGCTGAATGAAGTAGCCAGCGCTGGCTACGAAGGGTTTGAATTCCAGCCGGCTCGCGACACTTCTAGTCATCAGGTTTGAATAATCACGGCTTGATGAGGGCGATCTGCTAGCGCCATGATATGAACGGCCAATCTCCTGCTGAGTTTCTGAACGATCCATTGCTGCAATGGATGTTGCCCCTATATCTATTTGCCATGCTGCTTGAATTTTGCTTTAGCTACCAGCAAAAACGCGGTTGGTATAACCGCAGGGACACTCTGGCCTCACTGTCCATGTTGCTCGCCTCTGCGCTCGTAGACGTGCTGCCCAAGCTTTTTGCAATTTGGTTAATGCTACACCTCGAAGCATTAAGCCCATTCGCTGATAACGTAGGTCGGCAATGGTGGGCGTGGCTAGTTCTGTTTCTGCTCGACGATTTGGTCTATTACTTGTTTCATCGCAGCAACCACGAATGTCGTTTACTGTGGGCAGGACACGTTAACCATCACTCAGCGCGGCACATGAATTTCGCTACCGCGCTACGCCAGGGTGTGGGCGAGCGAGTGCCTAAATACCTCTACTGGCTACCCCTGCCTCTTTTGGGCTTTGACGTCGCGATGGTGTTAGCGATGATCTCGCTAAATCTATTTTATCAGTTCTGGGTACATACTCCTGCAATAACCCGACTACCAGCGCCAATCGAGTGGCTGTTCAATACCCCATCACACCATCGAGTGCATCACGCAAGCAATCCACGCTACCTGGATCGCAATCACGGTGGCGTGCTCATCATCTGGGATCGTCTGTTCGGTACCTTTCAACAAGAACTCGATGATGAAGCGCCGGTGTTTGGGCTAACAAGTGATCTGCCAAACGAAGAACCCTGGACTGTACTAACGCATGAGTATCGCGCGTTGACGCGGGATGTGACCCGCGCTTCGCGATGGCGTGATCGCTTGCTCTATTTGTGGGGTCCTCCGGGTTGGAGTCACGACGGACCCGATCGTAGTGCAAGAGCGTTGCGGTCTGCGCTGGCCATAAAGTAAGGATCGGCGTCGCCGTTTCGGCTGGATCAACTATAAGCTATCCGCGCCAACCGGCGCCTTTAGTACACATGCGCGGTCGCTTTTTCTGGTTGCCAATTAGAATAGTTTCTTTTCAGACGAGCAAACCCACCAGCAAAATTGGCATCGGAGTACCTTATAAAATCATTGGCTACACAAGGTTGCGCAGCCGCAGCAGCTAGATAGTCTTTCAGCAGGTTACGCGTGTCGTCCTCGCCGAGTAAAAAATAGACAAAGGCCCAGCTGTGCGCGTACAAAGCGCTGCGAGTTTCGCCGCTCCAATCTTTTCGCGAGGAGCGCAGCACGGTCGGTAAAGGTAGGGCGTGTTTCTTGATCGTTCGCAACCAGCCCTTATTGGGCTCGATCTCGATGGCCTGGCCGTACACTTTCATGCGTTCCAAGTATTCAGCTAGACCCTCATTCAACCAGGTGGGCGTTTTACCCAACATGGCCCAATTATTCACGTGTGCGGCCTCATGGATAGCCGTACGCATTAGCTGCGCGTCGTTCTTATGCCACACCGCGGCTATATTTCTCCTTGAACTATGGAAACCCGTCGTTGTACCAGACAGGCCCGGCGCATGTTGCCCCTTAAAAGATTCATAGTCGGCATTCGACGCAAACACCCATAGATTTACGTCAGATGCACGGACCTTCTCTTCTGGTAATAGCCGCGCCATTACCACATAGCTCTTGCGAATTCGTACCTCTAGCTGATTTCGAAAATCGAGCGGCATAGCAGAGCCACTCTCGTTAACTTTCAAACTAAATTGCGCTGCCGTCTCTCGTTTAACATCGACACGCTGGGCCGTCTTCGATCGCCGGCTATCGCCAAAATGGGTCCGCCCCTGGGCATCAACCCATTTGTAGATATCTGGCGAAACCTTAGGTGCTGTTTTGTGTTCGCGGGCGCGGCAAATGCCGTCGTAGGATTCCGGTGGCCGAACAATTGCGATCGGCTCCGGTACGTTTGCTGGGCGCACTTTTTCTCGGCTGGTAGAGTCAATCGGCTGCACCGTAGAAACTTCCAGCTGCTCGAAAATCGCGGGCAGGGAGAAATACAATGTTACGAAAAGGGGGATTAGAATCGCCCAGCGGATAGCTAAGTGTTTCATCGCCAAAGTCTAGCCGGAGCCAAAAACGAATAACGTGTCTCTCCCCTCAATATTGGCGAGATTTACTCCAACTTTCGGGTTCTCTTTTTGCCAAAAGAGACTTATATCTCCAGATCACCCTTCAGCAATCGCTGAGCAATCGTTCGGTTTAGAATCTCGTTGGTGCCGTCGGCCACGTTGACAATACGCAATGCATGCCATGCGTCAGTCAAGCCGATTTCATTGGTAAAACCCATTGCACCATGAGTTTGCATCGCCTGATCTACGGCGGCGTAACCGACCTGCACCGAGTAGGCCTTTGCCATGCTTAGTTCTTTCACCGCTGGCAGCCCCTGATCGAGTAGCATCGCCGCGTTGATTCCCATGAGATGCGCAGCATGTAGTTGGGTCGCAGATTCAGCGAGAGGGAACGAAACCCCTTGATAGTTTGCAATCGCTTCACCAAATGCCTCGCGAGTTTGAGCGTACTCTAAAGCCAGTTCAACCGCCCAGCGACCGTAGCCTACAGAACGCGCGCTGTTGTAGATCCTACCGAGAGAAACGCCGTAGAGTGCGGCAGCGAAGCCATTGTTTAGTTCGCCGACAACCTGCCAGGGCTCAACGTAGAGATCATCGAAGGCGAGTTCGGCCTCATCGCCGCCAATGTGACCAAACAACTTTATGATCCGTTGCACTGAGAAGCCTGGCGACGCGGTTGGGACTATAAACGCGGTTATCCCTCCTTTCTTTCGCGCAGCCCGCTCACTGTCGGTGATGGCAAAAATCACACAGTAGTCGGCAACCGGTGCATTGGTTGTCCATATCTTCCGGCCGCTGATGCGCCAGCCGTCGCCGTCTTTTTCAGCTTTGGTTTTGATCATGCTGGCATCAGAACCCGCGTTGGGCTCTGATAATCCAAAACACATAGATTGGGTGCCGTTTAGAAGCCCCGGCATAATTTTTGTCTGAGCTTCTTCGGTTACTTGTTCGAGCAGTCGACTGGGGCCAAATGCCCAATGAGCGAGAGCGTATAGCATCAGCCAGTTTTGTGGGCCGCAGCGATGAAATAGGGCTTGCCAGGCGGTGTAGTAAGCGAGATGACCGAGGCCTCCGCCACCGAGGGCTTCGGGTACGCACATTTGATAGAAGCCTGCTTCTGCAGACGTTTGCCGCACTTCACCGATTAGATCTTGCAAGGCGGCAGAGAAGCGTCCGTCTTCTTCGTAGAGGGCTCTCGGGTTATCAAACAACGCCTGATGTTTGGCGTGTCTGGGAAGAATCTCTTGCTCTGCGAAGGCGAGGATGCCGTCACGGGCTGCAGCAACGTCTTCAGGCGTTTCAATGGCTATGGCTGGCACTGCTAAGTAGCTCCCTGAGCGATGGCGTCTGGTTTATAGTAGCAGGTGAGATATCAATCGACGCGGAAGCAAAAAATTTGAGCTCACGCCATAGTCCTCCCACCGGTCCTTTTTCTCCCGGACAGTCGGTTTCCACGTGTTATACCTTCTTCGCTGATGACTGCCTGTTGCACTTTAACGAGGAGGACTTCACCGCCAAGCAACGCGAAGATCACGCGGCCAACATAACCCTTACCGCTATGCTGCAAGTTGCGCTGATCTACATGGGGCGGCGTCAAGACTACGTCGCTCTGCATGAAGTATTTCAAGAAGAACCCTGGCTGAGCACACTCGAAGTTTACCAACGGCTATTCGAACAGTTGATGGAGGATGTGATACCCGTTTCACACCGAGTATTTGCACCCCGAGAGAACTTCTATCAACAGTTGGCTAAACGACAACTCCCTGGGGATCGACTGGGCTTCTACATGACCAGTGGCAGCAACCTGGCGCTGCACAACGACCCTGACGCCTGGCAACTCTCTGCGCAACTCAATTCCAAAATGCATTTTTCAGCACATGCGCCAGACGCAGGAATTCCAGTGCCAAAAACCGTTGTGATGAAAAAATCTGAACTCACCTCGGTCGGCGCTGACTTCATCTCCGCCCACCCAGAAGGAGCGATGATAAAAATTCAGGGGCTGGCAGGCGCCCGCAACGTCGGGTATGTGGAAAACCTTAGCGAGGCCGTCACCTTCGTAGAGGAGTATGAAGATAGCTTAGATGTGTTGCTGCAAGAACGCCTCGACACCAACGAATGGCAAGAGATGACGCTAGATCTCAGCATCTCGGCAGATTCCATTGAAATCAACAACGTGCGCCGTATCTTGTTTGCGCAGGGACTGTGGGTCGGCAACTACATCAGCGACCAGATCAAATTAAGTGAAGCACACAAGTCCGTCTGTCTTGCCGTGGGTCGCTATGTTCAAGCTCAGGGCTACCATGCGCCCGGTGGGTTGAACTGCGGCATCGACTTCTTCGTTCGAGGAGATGACATTCGGGTGATCGAAATCAATGCACGATGGACCGGCGGCCTGTTTCCCGCTGAGCTTCTGAAACGTCTCGGCGCACGCGCCGAGCATAGCGTCGCGTTTATCGACATGCTCAGCCCCGATCGCATGACAGATTATTTGGACCTGCTGACAGACTATGCAGCAACCGACAGCCTAGTCCGCAACGGTTTCCGGTTAGTCCCGATGGGCTTCAGCCCCTTTGTGCAATCGATCGAGGGGCAACCACGACTCTATGTCTGGCAGGTGGTGATCGGTGATTTTGTGCGCTTTCAAAACACAAAGCGAGACCGACTCGGCGCCAACGAACTACCCACCGCAGATCAAATTAGCTTGTGAACAAAAACAATGAAGACCCCTGGGCTAACGGCCACAATATTGAAACGCTGCGAGCTATTGCCGCCACAATCACACCCACAGTAGAGAACTACATAGCACAGCCAGTCGTTGCAGGAGGCGTAGCGGCAGAATGGATCTCAACTGATGGCATTACAGCCGGTGCACCGGTAATTTTGTACTTGCACGGCGGGGCTTATCTTTGCGGGCACCCCGCAGACTATCGCAACATGACCGTGTGGCTATCGCGCCTCACCGGCGTGCAGGTGCTGGCAGTGGATTATCGCCTGGCCCCCGAACACCCGTTCCCTGCAGCAATGGAAGATGCCTTCTTCGCATACAAATGGTTGCTCGCCGAGGGGTATAACACTATTGCCGTCGCCGGAGATTCCGCAGGTGCTGCACTTGCGGTTACCGTTGCAGCCGACGCCCGAGATGCCCGATTGCCACTACCAAAGTGTTTGATAGGTAACTCCCCATATGCCGACCTATCACTACAGAGCGAATCACTGAACGATCCAGCGCGGAATACAACCCAGCCGAACAAAACTACCATCGAGTGGTTGGTGGAAACCTACGTAAGCGCAGGGGAAATGACACAAGATCCCACCAATCCAAGGATCTCTCCGATCTTTCGCGCACTCGATGGTCTTCCTCCACTGCTTATTCAGACGGGCGGCTTAGATAACCTGCAAGACGACGGGAAACGACTGGCGTTACGTGCGCGCGAGTGCGGTGTTTCGTGCCAGCTTACGGAGTATCCCGAAGCACCCCACATTTGGCCTGTGCTTTCGCCTGCCAACACCAATGATCAGTCGCACCGCGCACTGCGGGAGATGGCGGATTTTCTGGAACGCA
>CAZFIA010000063.1:0-21852 GCA_964519335.1 uncultured Pseudomonadales bacterium | reverse complement strand
GTGTGGACTCTGACAGCCAGGCTCCACCCTCAAGTTTTACGATGTGAGCGCCTGCCCGCATGAGCGTTGCGGCACTGGTGAGTGATTGCTCTTCGGAGGCGTAGCTCATGAAGGGTAAGTCCGCCATGATGGCCGAGCCCTTGTTTCCACGCCGAACGCAGTTCATGTGATAAACCATGTCGTCGAGCGTCACCGGCAATGTGCTGTCGTGGCCTTGCAGCACCATTCCTAAAGAATCGCCTACCAGCATAACTTCGATGCCCGCGGAAGAGATTAGCTCTGAAAATATCGCGTCGTAGGCAGTAAGGCAGGCAAACTTTTCGCCCCTATCCTTGATGTCTTGCAGGGTGGCGATAGTGACTGCTTTGTTTTGTACCTGGCTGCTCATTATTTGTTCTTATCTTGCCGCTCTATAGAAGAGTAGGGTGAGGGTTAAAGTAATGTCGGGGTGTGCGCTTGCCCAGAATTTCGTTCAGCAAAGCGTCGTAGTGGTTCTGGTTGTTACCCAGATCAATCTCTGCGGCATTAACGATTAACAGCGGTGCTTCTTCATAGAAGTGGAAAAACTGCGCGTAAGAATCTGCGAGTTGTTCGAGATAGCCGTCGTCGATGTAGCGCTCATACTGAATACCGCGGTCGCGGATCCTGTTTTGCAAAACGCGTGTAGGGGCTTGTAGGTAGATCACCAGGTCGGGTCTAGGAGCATTGATGCGTAGAGAATGGTAGATCTGTTCGTATAGTTTGAACTCTTCGGCATCAAGCGTTAGTTCCGCAAACAACCGATCTTTCTCGATCAGGAAATCGGCAACCAGATTTGGCTCAACAAGCCCGCCCGTGCCAATGTCTTGCATTTGCTGAACCCGGTGCAGTAAGAAGAACAGCTGGGTGGGTAGTGCGTTAGCCTGTGGGTCTCGATAGAAACGATCCAGAAATGGATTCTCGGCTGCCGGTTCCAGGAGCAAAGGGAAATCGAATGTCTCTGCCAGGCGCTTCGACAATGTGGTTTTGCCGACGCCGATAGGGCCCTCTACCGCAATGTATTGCGGCGCTTCACTAAAACGTTGGCTGAGCTCGGCGAATTCTCCAACCTGATCAACCCCGGCTGAGCGGCCAGTGGTAGTGACGCCTTGCTGTACGCCTGAACTGGATGACATCGGTGTTAACTCTCTCCGGAGTTAGTGCTCTTGTTGCCGCGAGAGTCACCGCTCGAACCATCACCCGAGCCACCGCCTTCGCCGGATCCCCCGCGACGTCTTGGTCTGCGGCGTCTGCGACGTTTCTTTTTAGGCGCATCGCCATTTGCTTTCTGTTCTGAACGTGGCGCCTGATTGCCGCGGTTGTCGGCAACATTACCGTTGGCTTCGCCGCTCGATCGGTTGCCCTGATCTTCTGCCACGTTGCCGTCGGATCGGTTGTTTCCTTCAGATCTATTGTTACCTTTGTTGCGCCCCCCGGATCTGCCGCCAGATCTTCCACCGGAGCGACCGCCAGATCTTCCGCCTCTTCCTTCGCCGCCTCGACCTCTGCCGCCTCGGCCTCTACCTCCTCCACGTCGCGATCGACCTTCGCCACCGTCGCCGTCGCTGTACTCTTCGTCGTCGGGGTCCGGACGAGGCACAACTTCGTGGGTTTCCTGAATTTCGGTCCAGAAATCTGCGGCTTCCTGTTCCACTAGATTCATTTCTGCCCGTAGCAGCAAGAAGTCATAGGCTGCGCGAAACTTGGGGTGGCTCAGCATGCGAGACAGGTTTTTCTTCTGGCGTCTTTCTAGTCGTGGTTGCAGCGTCCACACGTCGCGAACAAATTGAGAAAAACGTTTTGGAATGGAGATGGTCAGTTGCTGTTCGCGAATGCACTCCTGAGCTGCATTGTTTTCTGCTTCTTGCATTGGCTGCTGCAGCAAGTTCTCGGTGATGCGTGCTTGATAGTCATCCCATAGCAATACGGCATAAAGAAATCCCGGGGTAACCGGTTTGTCTTCTGCTATTCGACCGTCGGTGCTCACCATTGCGAGTTTCACAAAGCCATCGTCCGGATCTGTTGCCGGAAATAAGATCGGCGCTAGATCAAACTCGCTCATTAATTGCCACACGCGTTCAGCCGTGCCTGCTAGGAACAGTTTGTTCATCTCATCAAACAGGCGGGCCGGCGGGATTGCGGTGAGCAGCTCTGCAGTATTGGGGATAGCGTCCTGTACTGTTGGGTCGATCTCGAATCCCAGTTTGGCCGCAAATCTAACTGCTCGCAAAATGCGCACCGGGTCTTCTCGCAGCCGCAGCGCGGGTTCGCCTATGAGGCGAAGCCTTTTTGCCGCCAGATCTTCTCGACCCCCCGCCAGATCGGTGACAGAACCATCGAGCGGGTCGTAGTACATCGCGTTAACAGTAAAATCGCGTCTGAAGGTGTCGTCTTCAAGGGTGCCGTAGCTGTTGTCGCGCAATATGACGCCGTCTTCAGAGGTGGTGACGTCGTCTGCGAAATCGTCCTCATCTACGTTCTTCCGATAGGTAGAAACTTCGAATAATTGCCGTCCAACGCGAACGTGCACAATGCGAAAACGCCGACCGACGGTGCGCGACCGGCGAAACACCTTGCGAACTTCTTCCGGCGTGGCGTTGGTGGCCACGTCAAAATCTTTTGGGGTTAGCCCCAGCAGCAGATCGCGAACGCAGCCGCCTACTAAATAGGCTTCGAAATCATGCTCTCGAAGTTGCTGTACAACCTCTACCGCCGCCGGTTCGACCAGCTCTGGGTCGATTTCGCCAGGAGCTGCAACCGCTGTCGGTTTTTTAGGTTTTTCTGATGTGTCAGCGGCAGACTGTGATTCTTCAGCGGCGCTGTCTTCCATGGAATCATCCATGAAGGGCTATGCCTCTTGGGCTTTTTGATGCACTTGGTGTACGCATTTTGTTTTTCGCATTTTTCTGACCGCGATCGGCCGGTTACCCGCCTGTCATCGGGACAGGCGTTACGTGAAGTTTTGGTGTTTCGTTACAGTCCAACTATGACAGTGCAACCACGAGCGCTAGCGCCCCGACAGGTCGTGCGTCCCTGTAGCGTTTTTAACCGTACCTTGTCTGCCGCCACACGAATATCGCTGGTGGCGTAACAGAGCTAGTTGTTGCAACCGGTCAGATAGCGGCTGCTTATTCTATTTAATCTATCGCTCGCTCTCGGCATCTTCTTTTTTTTCATGCTCTGTATGGTCTTCATATGCGAGAACTGTGCATATACAAGAAGGGTGCATACAGGAAGAGTGCAGAATCGGGCCTAACCTTTGGGGCCACGCGGAGCGGTTAAGTAGACCCCTAGTTTAACAACTACCGGGCGCAAAAGGCGAGTATCTGAGGACCATCTGGGGGCACTGGAGGGCCTGCGGGGCCTGGCGGTGCATCAGAGGCGCGGTCAGGACCTTCTGGGAGCCCTTTTGCGGGTCCGTTTTCTGGGGATATTCAGCCTCTGACGTCGCTCCCATAGGCTCTTGCGGCTTATTCCGAGGCGTTCTGCCAGCTCGGTTTCGGTGCACTGATCCTGATTTTCGGTCACAAATTTCACAAAATAGTCTTCGAGGCTGATATTCGGATCGCTGGCCTCGGTGGTCGTTTTTTGGCCTGTTTCTGGTATCTCTACGCTTGAATCTATGGCGAGCAGTTCTGGGGTGATTAGGCTATCGCTCGCCAGGATCACCGCTCGTTCGATGGCGTTCTCCATCTCGCGCACATTGCCGGGCCAGCTATAGCTCTTGATGGCCAGAAGCGCATCAGGAGTTAAGGATGTAGCGGGTCTACCGAGCTTACGGGCGCTGAGTTTGAGGAAATGTTCAGCCAGTAGAGGAACGTCGTCTCCCCGATCGCGTAGCGGTGGGGGTGTCAAAGAAACGACATTGAGCCGATAAAACAGGTCTTCGCGAAATTGGCCGGAGCTGACCAATTTGCTTAAGTCGCGCTGGCACGCGCAGATCAATCGCACATTAGCGGGCTGGGTGGTGTTAGCGCCAAGCCGGCGGTTTTCTCCGGTTTGGAGTACACGCAAAAGTTTAGCTTGTGATCCTTTTGTTAGTTCGGCGACATCATCCAGAAACAGACTGCTGTTGTGTGCTGTTTCGATTAGCCCAGTTTGTGAAACTTGCTGATCGGCGGCATCGTTGCCAAAGAGTTCAGCTTCCTGGTGGCTTTCAGGAACGGCCGCGCAGTTCATGACCACCATTGGTAGATGGCTGCGGGTAGATGTGGTGTGCACCGCCCGTGCGACCAGCTCTTTACCACTGCCTGTTTCGCCTTGAATCAACACCGGTGTTTGCGTAGGTCCTACTCGACGAATGCGCTCAATCAGTTGCTGCATGGGCGGACTGTCGCCGAGCATATTTCCGATCAGGGCGATGGTTGGCTCTGAGCTGCTCTCGGCTCGTGCTTGGGCCTTTTCGACGCTTGCACACAGCTCTGTGCTTTCGAACGGCCGAACCAGATAGTCACTCGCACCAGCGTGAATGGCGGCTACTACTGCGCGGGTGTCCGGGTTACGAGAGAGCACTATCACAGGCACATCGGGGAGGGTTCCGAGAAACTCCAGCCGATCTTCTAGCGCGCCATCGCGCGTGCCGTAAAGCACAACATCGATACCGGTTAGATCAGCGGCGCAGGGTGCAGCTCGGCCATTGGTGGCGCAGGCTTCATAGCCTTCCTGGCGAAGTGTTTTGGCCAACATCGCGTCTGCCGATGCAGCGCCTGCAAGTAGAACCCGTGTCATGTACGAAGCTTAACTCACCAGCCGACAAAAGTGCTGAAGGTTTGTTCGCGGGGTAGTTGTGTTGGTTGCCAGTGCTCCGTTGCCCACCGGGTGAGCTCCGACGCGGCCATGGCTGTTGCGTGATTTGGCGGATTTTGACCCAGTAGCTGCAGGGCGATTGCGAGGTTCACACTTGCCTGCGAGTTATCGATGGGTTGCGAATGGGCTTGTTTTGACAGTTTGGTATTGCGCTGATTGAGCAGAATGGGCAAATGCATCCACGCCGGGCTTTTACTGCCTAACCAACGATGGAGTTCTTGTTGCCTCGCGGTTGTCGCCAATAAATCTGCCCCACGCACCACACGGTTAACACCGGTTAGGATGTCGTCTACGACGACAGCTAACTGATAGCTCACAAGGCCATCGCGTCGAAAAACAACGTAGTCGCCAGAGGCGCTCAGTTTTGCGGTTGCGGCAGAGTCCTGCAGCTCATCGGTCACGATTACGCTGCTATTCGGCACGTGAATCCGCAGCGCATGGCTGCGTTCGCCGCTTTCTTCGAGGTGGCTGCGTAGCTGCTCGGGACGTACCCGGTTATCTCGGCATGTACCTGGATAGACGGGCTGGTCCTTGAGCGATTGGCGTGAACAGTTGCAGAAAAACAGTCGATCGCGCTCCGCAAGTGATGTAAGGGCCTGCTCGTAGGCCTGAGTGTGTTTGCTTTGCCAACTGATGGGCTCATCCCACTGCATGCCGTGAGCGGCGAGGGATTCGAGTATGACCTGTTCGCTGCCGCCAACGGATCGATTGGTATCAATGTCATCGATGCGCACTAACCAAATGCCCTGTCTGCTGCGTATGTCGAGGTAACTCGCCAGCGCGCTTAGCAACGAGCCAAAGTGAAGAGGTCCTGAGGGTGAGGGTGCGAAGCGGCCAACAGGTACCTCTGTGCCTGTTCGGGCTTCGCTCGCGGATTGATTAGCCGTGAAGCTGGCGCTCTCGGAGCTCATCGAGTGTCTTGCAATCGACGCACTGCGTGGCGGTTGGCCGAGCTTCGAGCCGGCGTAAACCGATTTCTATGCCGCAGGTATCGCAGAAACCGTAGTCTTCCTGCTCGAGCCGTTCGAGCGTCTGATCGATTTTCTTGATCAGCTTGCGCTCGCGATCGCGGGTTCGCAGTTCGATACTGAATTCTTCTTCCTGGGTTGCGCGATCAGCAGGATCCGGAAAGTTCGCTGCTTCGTCTTGCATATGGTTGATGGTGCCATCCACCTCTTCCATCAGCTCGGTACGCCAGTTATTCAAAATGGTGCGAAAGTGCACTTCCTGATCTGGATTCATGTACTGCTCTTTCTTCTTTTCTACATAGGGCGTGTAGTTCTTGAAAGGCGAATCCGCAGATGCTTTGGCGTTGGTTGTCGGACGAGGTAGGAGCGTGACCTGCAGCTTTTTTGCCGGCGGTCTTTTACGCAAAGGCTTTGAACGCTCTGCGATGTTGGGCTTGGCTTTGCCGCGGCCTTTTTTTGTGGCTGCCTTCTTTTTCGCTGTCTTTTTTGGTGTTGGGGCCTTTTCAGCAACCGCTTTTTTAGTGGCCGCCTTTTTCTTTGGGGCCGCGGGCTTTTTTGGAGCGCTCGCCTTGGCCTTTGCTTTGGCTTTTGATTTTGTTTCTGCGGGTGTCTTTTTAGCTGCAGTTTTCTTTGCAGCTGGAGTTTTCTTGGCGGTCGTGGCTGCTTTCTTCTTAGTTTTACTAGTGGCAGAGCTCGATTTGCTTGCTGCCTTTTTGGTGGTGGTTTTCTTTACGGCCTTTGCTTTGGCAGTTGTTGATGTGGCTGCCTTAGATTTGGCCCCAGCCTTTTGGCTAACTTTTTTGGCCGCTTTCTCTGCGGATTTGGTGTTTGCGGCTGCTGATTTCTTGGCGGCCGTCGTTTTCTTGGCTGCCTTCTTTTTGGGAGCAGCTTTGTCTTTTTTTGCGGCCATCGGCGGATCAGTCCTCTTAGGCTAGCGACACGCTGCCTGAAGTCACACGAAGAGACTAGATTCGGTGGAATCATGCCCTTCGGGCTAACCCGCGGCGTCGCGAGGGCGCGTAAACTACCAGAACATTTGCCCATTGACCATATACACTGACCGGCTTTTACCAACCGGACCTTTCCCGTGGCGGATGTCAGTCAAACTTCACCTCAAACGCCAGACACAATCGCTGATCCGCCCCCTTTCCTTGAAAAGAGGCTTGCGAAAAGGGCGGAGATTGTTCAGCCCTTTCGGGTTATGGAATTGTCTAAACGGGCGTTTGAATATGAACGTCAAGGCCATCAGGTTGTGCATTTCCAGGTCGGGGAACCGGATTTTAGTACCTGCGAGCCCATCATTGCCGCTGGTCAATCTGCCCTGAGTGCTGGTCAGACCAAATATACCAATGCGGATGGTCTGCTCTCGTTGCGCGAGGCTATTGCTGGTTACTACCGTGACCATCTTGGTCAGAATATTGCTCCTGAAGACATCATGGTGACCTCTGGGGCGAGTGGCGCGCTTACGCTGCTGCTGGCTGCACTGTTTAATCCTGGTGATGAATTGCTGATGGCTGATCCCGGCTATCCCTGCAATTCAGCCTTTGCGCATCTGGTGAATGCAGTACCCCGGCTTATTCCCGCAACGGCTGCCAACGAATATCAGCTTACTGGTGCGCAGGTACAAGACGCATGGCGTGATAGCTCGCGAGGCGTGTTGCTTGCCTCTCCGGCCAATCCGACTGGAGGTATGCTGAGTGCTTCGACTCTGGGCGATATCTGTACGGCGGTTCGACAACATCGAGGCGTTGTGATGCTCGATGAGATCTACTCTGGTCTGGTGTTTGAGGAGCGCAGCGATAGTTACAACTGCGGTTGGGAAATAGATCGCAATATATTTTTGGTGAACAGCTTTTCGAAGTATTTTGGTATGACGGGTTGGCGGCTAGGATGGATAGTAACACCTGAATGGGCGAGAGAGCCGCTCGAACGCTTTGCCCAAAATCTCTTTATTTCTCCCTCAACGCCTGCCCAATACGCGGCCATTGCGGCCTTTAGCCCGGAAGCAATGGCTATTCACGAAGAGCGAAGGGATATTTTTTGTGCGCGCAGAGACCTGCTGGCGGGTGGGTTGTCGCAACTGGGTTTTGGTTTACCTTTTGTGCCGGGTGGAGGGTTCTTTCTTTATGTTGATGTGAGCCACACAGGCATGGATGCGGAGACTTTTTGCTGGCGCCTGGTTGACGAATACAAAGTCGCAGTAACGCCAGGTACAGATTTTGGCGCCGTAGGTGCAGCCCAACACGTTCGGTTTGCATTCACCACATCTACCGAACGGATCGAGCTTGGACTCGAGCGTATTCGTCAGGCGCTCAGCGATTGGGGAATCGGCGGAGCCGGTTGAGCCAGTGCATTTTGATGGGGAACTCGCGACTGGCGTTTTGATTAGACGCTACAAACGCTTTCTTGCGGATGTGCGCTTGCGCGACGGCTCAGAGGTAACCATGCATTGCCCCAATACCGGAGCGATGACCGGATGTAGCACTCCAGGCAGTAGAGTCTGGTTTTCAGCGAGCACCAACCCTAAGCGAAAGTACGCCAACACGCTTGAGATTATAGAGCCACTTGAGACTGCAGAGGCGGGCACAGACACTGCCTTGGTTGGTATTCATCCCGGTAGAGCGAATGGCCTTGTTGAAGAGGCCATAAATGCCGGCGTGATCGGCGAGCTTGTTGCGCCTCGTGAACTTACTCGGGAAGTGGGGGTGCCAGACGAGGCCGGTCGTTTCGACTTTGGTTTTGTTGATGCGTCGGGCGCAACTGGGTACGTCGAGGTAAAGAGCGTGACGTTGTGTGGGGCGGAAGGAACAGGTGCTTTCCCGGATGCGGTAAGCGAGCGGGCGTTACGTCACGTGCGGGCACTGAGCAGGCGCTGCTCTGCTAAAGAGCGCGCGTTGTTGCTGTTTTGCGTGCAGCACACAGGAATCCGCAAGGTGCGCTGCGCAGATGAAATTTATCCCGAATACGCCGAAGCAGTTAGCGCAGCTGCCGAGGCGGGTGTCGAGGTGTTGGCCTATACCTGCTATGTGAGCCCGGAGGAGCTCCGGATCACAGGGTCGTTACCGGTGCTTCTCTAGTTCTCTTTTGATGAGGAGACTGTTGAAGAGTCTGAAGAAGAGACCCGCTTAGGCGCTGCTTGCGGCACCGGTCGAGCATCGGCGTCTGGACGTGTGATAGAGCGCGCGAGTTTCTTTAACAGTGCATCTTTTTCGCTGCTGCTAAAGGAGCGCCAGGGCCGGTCTTGCAGTGCGCCTTCGAGGCTAAAGAGCACGGCTGTAGTTACGCGGAAGCCACGCGCTTGCATACGCTCGAAGGCCCAGTAGATGCCACGATCTCGCAGGCTTTCCACATTGCGAATGCCAATGGCGCGCAACCACATAATGGTGGTTTTGCCTAAATTGGGCAGGGTCTCGAGTGTAGTTTGTTGCAACGGTTGCTTAGGCATAGGGACACTATAACGATAAAGAGCGATAAAGGCAGGGCTTGCGAGATCTAATAGTTCTCGCGGAGCTCTCTATAGGCCGCCGCATTGGCCAGTCGAGCGCCATAGCGGCCAACCAGATGCGCAGCGCAATAGTTGGCAAAACGCGCTGCATCTGCAGCAGTCATGCCTTGCTGCCAGCCCCATAGGCTTGCGCCGGCGTAGATGTCGCCCGCCCCATTGGTGTCCAGTACCTTGCCCGAGAAGCCAGCCACTTCCTTATGGCCATCTTTGCTCACCACGTAGCTGCCTTTTGCGCCGAGCGTAATGCTCAAGCTCTTGCCCGCGTCCGCGAGCTCTTTGGCTGCAATCTCAAGACGATCTGTGCCCGCCCATGTCAGGGCCTCTTCTTCGTTGCAGAAAATATGGTCGACCCCATTGCCAATAATTTTGACGAGGTTGTCCTTGCAGAACTCAACCATGGCGGGGTCGGACAGAGTGAGGCTGGTGGCCACGTTTGATGCTTCGGCATGCTCCCGGCAAGCGACGGCAAGTGCTGTGCTTTCGTCACCGGAGCACAGGTAGCCCTCTATATATAAATAGTTTGCCCGGCTTAGTACCTCGGGCTGCAGCGCACTGGTGGTGATAGTTGCCGAAATGCCCAGGAACGTGTTCATACTGCGTTCGGCGTCGGGCGTGATGAGCACCAGACAGCGACCGGTTTTGCCGTCTGCTACTTTCGCATGATCTGCAACATGAGCACCGGCGTCGCGCATTTCTTGAGCGAAGTAGTTGCCGGTTTCGTCGTTTGCAATTTTGCAGGCGTAAGCCGCGTTAGCGCCGAGGGCTTGCACGGCGTACACCGTATTGGCCGCAGAACCGCCGCTAGAACGGGAGGGCGTGAATTCTTGCAAGGCGTTGGTTAGATCGTCGAGTCGGTCTTCTTCTACCAGAGTCATCAACCCTTTGGCGATGTCATTATCGGCCAAAAAACTGTCGTCGACCTTGTATTCCATATCGACGAGGGCGTTTCCCACTCCATAAACGGCGAGTTCTCCGGACTGTCCGGATTGATTTGTAGAAGTAGTCAAAATTGGCTCCGCTCTTAGGTAAAATGAAGTATCAAGAAGGGTTAGGCGACAATCGAAAGGGCCGCGTCTGCGGCGGCGATGGTTTGATCCAGGTCTTCTGTGGTGTGTGCAACACTTAAGAAGCCAGCTTCAAAGGCTGAAGGGGCGAGGTACACCCCGCGCTTTAGCATTTCATGGAAGAATGCATTGAACTGTTTGATGTTGCATTGTTCAACGTCTTCGAAACTCTCGACCTTAGAGGTGGCGTTGGTAAAGAAGGCGCCAAACATGCCGCAAACCTGATTGGTAACGATCGGCACACTATTTTTTGCAGCGACTTGCTGCAGACCGTTTACCAGATAAGCTGTTTTTTCTGCAAGCTGAATGTACATCTGAGGTGTGAGACTTTGCAGGGTGGTTAGGCCTGCGATGACGGCTAGAGGATTGCCGGAAAGTGTGCCCGCCTGATAAACCGGCCCTGCGGGTGCTACCTGATTCATTAGCTTTGCGTCGCCACCGAAAGCACCGACCGGTAAACCGCCACCGATTACTTTGCCGAGCGTCGTGAGATCGGGTTTGATGTCGTAAACCCCCTGGGCGCCCGCAGGCCCGACGCGAAACCCTGTCATTACTTCATCGAATATCAAAACCGCGCCGTGTTGCGCGGTAAGGGCGCGCATCGTCTTCAGAAATTCTTGATTAGGTGGGATGCAACCCATGTTACCGGCGACGGGTTCGATTATGACGCAGGCTACCTTGTCGCCAAATTCTGCAAACGCATCCTGCAGAGCCTGCGAATCGTTGTAAGGCAGGTTCAGCGTGTGTTGCGCGATGCTCTCGGGGACACCGGGCGAATTTGGGATGCCAAGCGTTAAGAGTCCAGAGCCTGCTTTTACCAGCAGCGAATCGGAGTGGCCGTGATAGCAGCCGGCAAACTTAACGATGAGATCCCGGCCTGTTGCACCACGGGCCAGCCGAATGGCAGACATGGTGGCTTCGGTGCCAGAGCTCACAAGACGCACGGCATCGATGCTCGGGACGCGTTGGCACACGAGTTCGGCGAGTTCAACCTCAAGTTCGGTAGGCGCACCAAAACCAAGCGCTTTCTTAGCCTGACTAACGACGGCGTCTATCACGTGATCAGGCGAGTGGCCCAGAATCATGGGTCCCCAAGAACCCACGTAGTCGATGTAGCTGTTGCCGTCGACATCGGTGAGACGGGAGCCCTTGCCCGTCTCGAAGAAGACAGGTGTTCCGCCAACCCCCGTAAATGCCCGGACCGGGGAGTTAACTCCCCCGGGAATGCTCTTTTGAGCGCGCTCGATAAGCGCCTGAGATCGGATTTGAGAAAAAGAACTGGGCTCTTTGGTCATTAGCTATTTGAGACGCTGTGGTATTCAGAACCAGATGATAGCTAGTTTCTGTCTAAAAGCTGCGCTTTCTGAACAGGAACTAGTTATTTCGAGCGATAGTTGTTGATGTCCTCGCGAGTCATTACGCCCATGATTGGCGCGATAAGTGGCATTGAGGTACGCCGAACACAGAGTGCTCTGACGCCCTGACTATTCAGAGCGTCGAGGGCTTCCTGAAGTGTGGCGCGAATGTCGACATTGGCGACGTCTTCACGCTGACCCGGAATGTTCAGCAGTTCGATATCGACAGGAAGCGCAGGTTCGAGTGCTTCATCTTGCTCCAGGCTCTCTGCGGTCACAGGGGCGTCGGCCTTTTCGAGAGCGTTGTTGCCCTCTGCTGGTGAAACCGTTTCTGGTTCCGATTCGTCGCCATGTTCATCTGTCGATCGCATTCGTTTGCGCTGTCCGCGAGAAGGGCCTGGCAGCTCGTCTTCATTTCCGCTTGCCAATTCGTCGAGCCAGGCGGCCAGATCGGAGGGGTTGAGCAGGCAGTGAGCCTCGTTACTGTTGGCTTCGACCACAATCCACAGCGGTTTGCGTTCGAGCAGCTCCTGAGCCTTGCTTACTGTGATGGTTTCGGGTGTGCGAACGAAATTACGCTGCATCAAACTGGCCACCGCCGCGCGCTGCAAATGCATAGTGACTGGGCTCGGTGGGTATTCGAGGCCTAGAGTTTTAAGCGTAGTTAGAAATACCGACTGTTTCTTAAACACTTCACTGGTCACAAGTGTGGCCACAACGATGATAAGCATGGCTGGGAGGATGGCATTTGAGTTGGCCGTAAGTTCAAGCACGGTCATCAGTGCTGCGAGTGGCGCCTGGACGACAGCACCCATCATCGCGGCCATTCCCAGCATGACGTACAGACCGGGAGAAGAGACATCCGAAGGCGCGATGGCTTGTCCTAGCAGGCCAAGCACACCACCAAAAGATGCGCCAATGAATAGGGTTGGTCCTATAATTCCAAGCGGTAGTCCCAGGCCCAGGCAAGCCGCGCTGGCGATTGACTTGGTTAGCACCAGAAGGCACAGGGTTGTGATGGCAATGTTGCCGAGCAGTGCCGAATTGACGGTGTCGTAGCCGATGCCCATAACCTGCGGCGTTGCAAAGGCACAAATTCCACACAGAGCGCCAGCAACTAGCCCGCGCATTGGAAAGGACCATTGATTAAGGCGCGAAAATTGTTCTACCAACGTGATGTAGGCGGCGGCCATGCAGCCAATCATTAGTCCCGCAAGGATAATAAATGGAATTTCTGTCAGCGAGGCAAGCTGCAACGTCGGAATACTGAATGCCGTTGCGTTTCCGAGCAGAGAGTGGGTGAGAACAGTAGAGGTTACCGATGCGAGAATTACAGGTATGAAGCTTGCGATGGTGTATTCCATCATCACAACTTCCATGGCAAAGATGACTCCTGCAATTGGCGTATTGAACGAACCAGCGATAGCGGCTGCGGTGCCGCAGGCGACGAGCGTGCGAACGCTATTGTTGGGTAGCTCAAACGCCTGGCCAATCAGGCTAGAGGCTGCGGCTCCCAAGTGAATCGCAGGACCCTCGCGCCCGCCCGCCTGACCAGAAATCAGGGCGACGATGCCACCAAAAAATTGTATGGCCGCATTGCGCAAGGGCAGTTGCCCCTGGTGGCGGCTTAAGCGTTCCATGACGTGCACCACGCCCACCCGGGTATCGCGTCTGCGCAGGCGCATTAAGGCGGTGCCAATAGCCAGGCCACCAGCGCAGGGCAATAACATCCGCAGAAACAGCGAAAGGGATTCAAAATCTTCGGAATGCGTACCAAGCACCCAGCGTGCGAGGACCACGTCAACGGCCGCGTTGAATAGCAGAATTACCAGTCCGGTTAGCAGACCGACCAGCAGCGCCAAAAACGACAATTGGGGCAGTGCATTTACGCCAGCCAGTTGGCGGCGGAAGAAATCGAGTGACTCTGGATTGCGCTTAGCAGCCATATTCAACTGCCTGCCCGACTGTCACTGTCTGCTCTTTAGCAGCATGGAGCGAGGCTATCGAATAGTTTGCCGCATGGTTCAATGTGCAGAGCGTTCCTGACGGGGCGATTTTTTTGAGCTTTGCCGGACAGTATACGCGCTGACTGCGCTGTTGCTCTGCGCCGGTGCACGAGTAGAGCCGATTGATGATGTATTTTTCATCTTTGACTCTCACAATAGACAGATTGCTGCAGTTTTTGCGGTATCTATGAAATATTAAGAGTGCTTTGATGGATAACGATGCTGAGTCCCAATCTGTAGAACAGCCTGCAGTTGCTGCGTTGGCGGATGAGGTGGCACGTGTTCAGGTGGTGCGCTATCGACCCGGGGCCTGGTTCTGGTGGTGTTTACCCTTTGCCATGGCGCTGGTTGCCACAGTTGCTTACTTGTTGGGTTCTGCCGGTAACCCAGCCCAGTCGCCAGCCGCCCAGCTAAGAGCGAAGCAAGCCGAGTTTGAATTGGATCGAATCGATGAGTTGCGTGCCGAACTCACCGAGTTGCGGCTCGCGCAGACCGCCGATGTCGGTGCGAATAACGAAGTCCGGGCCAGCTTCCGGCAGCTACAGTCTGAGATCGCCTCTCTCGAAGAGGAAGTGGCGTTCTATCGGAGCTTAATGGCCCCGAAAGAGTTGGCAAAAGGCTTGCGTATTGAGAAGATGCTTTTAAGCCCTACCGAGCGCCCAGGCGTCTTTGGTTATGAACTGGTGATTGCCCAAACAGTAGCGCGTCATGCCTGGCAGGAGGGGGAGGTGTATTTTGAGGTACATGGGGCGGTAGCAGGTGAGCGTGCGGTGCTCGCCCTCACAGAAATAGCCACAATCCCGGAGTACCCTCTTATCTTCAAATTCCGCTATTTCCAGAATTACACCGGTGAATTTGCGTTGCCGGAGACCTTTACCCCCGAAACCGTCATCGTGACGCTCGATCGAGGCTCAGCGGGAGAGGTGATACAGCAGCGCTACGATTGGTTTGTTCAGGGTGCAGATATCGCCCGGAACCAGTGACATCCATCCGGAAAATTCGGGAATTGGCCCGAAATAGAAAGGAATCGGTATGTTTAGTAAAAAACCACCCGCAAAAAGCCACGGATTTAGTGCCGGGCTCGAAGGCGGTACAACACTGATCGCCAACAACACCCGCATGAAAGGCGATGTGCTGTTCGAAGATCAGCTTTATGTGACGGGTGTCGTTGAGGGCAATGTCACGGCAAGTGACGCGAAAAATGCTGCCCCTGAAGCCGCCAAACTGGTGGTTTGTGAAGGTGGTAAGATAATTGGCGAAGTTCGAGCCCCACACGTGGTCATAGACGGCACCGTGGAAGGCGATGTTTACGCAACAAATAAGGTGGAACTTGCCCCCCAGGCCAAGGTGGTAGGCAACCTTCACTACAATCTGGTAGAAATGCAGGCTGGATCCGTTGTTAACGGTAAAATGGTTAGTCTGGAAGACGCCAATCCCGAAACCATGCCGAACGCCGTGCTGAGCCCGGAAGAGCAGGCCAAAAAGAAAATGCGTGACGCCGTGGGCGACGTGGTTACGGGGATTCGTTAAACCGATTTAGGCCACTTAATTCAAAGGGGAGAGTATTGGACATTTCGATCACCGAATCTGCTGTCTCCAAGGTGCGCGCACTCATTGATGAGGAGCAGGAAGACGCCCCGCCCGGAGAAACTGTCGCGCTTGCGTTGCGCGTTTTTGTGACCGGTGGTGGATGCAGTGGCTTTTCGTACGGCTTTACCTTTGATGAAGGTGAGGCAGAAGAAGATGACGCCGTTATCGAGAATGAGGGGGTCCGGGTCCTGGTTGACCCCATGAGCTACCAATACCTTGAAGGCGCCGAGATTCACTACACGGAAGATTTGCAGGGTTCGCAATTTGTGGTGCAAAACCCGAATGCGGCTACCACCTGCGGCTGCGGCAACTCCTTTTCGATCTAAATTTCAGTCTAGCCCGACTTGAGGTTGACGACCTTTTGGTCTGTATCTTCACGCCAGTCTGCGTCTATGTGCGCTGCCATAAACATAGTTAGCTCTGATTCCGGCAACGGTCGTGACACCAGATAGCCCTGGATGATGTCGCACCCCAGGCGTCGTAGCAGATCTAGCTGAGCATGGGTTTCTACGCCCTCGGCAACAACCTTCTTGTTAAGTGACCGTGCGATCCGCAGGATGCTCTCTACCAGCTCCAATGCTTCGGCGGATTCTTCGATTTCTTGCACAAATGATCGGTCAATCTTGATTATGTCGATCGGCAATGTTCGCAGATAATTCAGCGATGAATAGCCGGTTCCGAAATCGTCCAGTGCAATCACAATGCCCGCCGCGCGAAGTTCGGTAAGCTCTTCTACCACCATAGACATTTCTTTAATAAACAAAGACTCGGTGACTTCGATTTCGAGTTGCGCAGGCTTGAGCCCGGTTTGTTCAAGATAGCGGAATACCCGCTTGGCGAAACCAGGTAGAGCGATTTGCTGCACAGAAACGTTAACAGCGACGCGCCTGACAGCATGGTCTGTTCCCGCAGATCGTTTCAGCAAGTCTGCAGCGTGGGAGAATATCAGCGGTTCGAGATCGTGAATAATCCCCGACTCTTCTGCGATAGGGATAAACAGGCTCGGCGGTATGTTGCCGTTGAGTTCGCTCTGCCAGCGCAGCAAGCCCTCTGTACCGATAATGGCGCCGGTCTTTAGATCCAGCTGTGGCTGGTAATGCAGGCGAATGTCGTCGCTCTTTAGTGCCTGGCGCAGCTTTGATTCAAGCTGAATCCGCTGTTCGGATTCAGAGTTCAAACTTGGATCGTAGAATGCGTAGTTACAGCCAGCCTTGGTTTTTGCGTAGTACATCGCCACATCTGCGCGCGACAGAATCTGATCTGCCACTGCAGACTCGCTGCTGATATGGGCGATACCAATAGAGGCATGAATGCTGTGTTCCAGCCGCTCTACAACTACGGGCTTAGAAAGTCGGCTGATTATTCGCTCGCAGGTTTCGATGAGAGATGCTTTGGCGCTGGTGGGCTCGCTTGGCACCTCGCGAAGGATTACGGCAAACTCATCCCCACCCAGTCGCGCGATACAGTCTGTTGGACGCAAGCTCTGCTGAAGGCGGCGTGCGATCACCAACAGCAGTCTGTCACCCGCTTTATGTCCTTCTGTGTCGTTTACCTGTTTGAAACGGTCGAGATCGATAAACAGCAGTGCGCCTTCTATCTTGTCACGCTGGACGTTCAGGCAATCTTGTCTCAGTTCTCTTTCGAACGCCTGGCGGTTTAGAAGGCCAGTAAGCGCGTCTTGGTTCGCTTGTTTGTAGAGCGTTAGCGATCGGTCGATATGGGTCATTGCCACCGACAATCGATCTGTAAGCTCGCCGTAGTGGCGCAGATTTGCGGCTTGCATGCCGCTGGAGGTCACATTTTCGGAGGGGGGACCAATCAGCATCACGGCAACGATATGATCGTCGAGTTGCACAGGTAGCGTCGTTTCTATCTGCAGTCCTGAAATTGAACTCATCACGTCGGGTTGCACATCTTGCATCGACGGAATAAGCGGTAGCTCGGCGTTCCAGTCGTTGGTGTCTGAGTTTTCGAGCGAACCTTCGCTGTCTACCCAGTACAACTGCTCTGCGGGCACCGTCTCGTGCCCAAAGGTCAGGACCCAGGCTGGGTTGGCCTCGATTCGGCGAATTGCATTAAGCACCGATCGAATTACTCTTTCCATATCGGTGGTTTTGAGAATCAGCTGGTCAACCTGTTGCAGTGCCGCCGTAAGGCGGTTGGAGGCGCGCAGGTTTTCGGTCATAGAGTTGAAGGCTAACCCTAGCTCTTCGAATTCGTCTTCTGTTTTAATATCCAGCTCGACGTCGTAGTCGTGATTTAGAAGTGCCTTGGTGCCCCGCTTAAACTCATCGAGGGGGGCGAGTACGCGCCTGTTGGCGAGCGTAGCTGCGGCGATCGCAATCATCGCGGCGAGAAAGAGCGTAATCAGCATCGATCTTGCGAACTGAGGCGTTCCCTGAGTAGCTACCGTGTTTGAAGCACTGGCGATAATCCAGACGTCGAAGTTTGTCGCGAATTCTTTGTCAAAAACTATGGGGTATTCTACTGAAACGGCGGCAGCCCTAGATCTTTCTTGCTGACAGTTGGCGCTCTTTTTGCCGTTAAAGCCCATGCAAAATGCAACGGTGGGATACAGTTTTCTTAGTGGAGCAAGCAGAGAGCTCTGATTGATCTCTCTGATGCGGGTATCACTTGCACCAGGTACAGCAACCCAGAGATGAGATTTGGAATAGATGAGATGAGGCTTGCTCTCAGGTGTAAGTCGATCTACCGACGGGGGCACCGCTAGAGTTTTTCTCTCTAGTAGGGTGAGATGTGTCAATGCAGCAGATTGATCCGCTAGTCGCATAGATTCCGAGATTGTATTGAATCTCTGACTCAGCTCTGAGGAATGGCTTTTTACCTGAGCCTGTAGCTGGTCTTCGAAATGTCTGATCGACAGGCGCTGCATTTGCTGCCAGGAACCATAAGCTAGCAGGGCAATTGGTAGCAGCGTAAGCAGAGCGATTATCCCGAGTACTCTGGATTCGATACGACTTGAAAAGGCCTTAAAATGCATCAGCGGAATGAGATTACGCGACTGCTGTTTTGCGGCCCGATATCTCGACATACCCAAACTTTTAGGAGGCCTTTATTCTCCGTGTTTTAGCTTTATTTTCTGCGACAGGAGTTACGGCTTCGGTAGTTTCTAACCCTTTATCCCAAAGGGGCTGTAATGGTGCCAAGTCGCATTTTTTTTGTGGCTCCCGTCACGCTTGGTGCGTTGCCGGGTAAGTTTGCAAGCGTCTGGCTTGCGAGCCATGCGAAGGCCGCGGCTTCTAATGCATCGCCATTAACGCCGACTGCGTCACAATCTGTGACGCTGCAAGCAGCGGCTTTGGTCAAGCGCGCAATCAAGTCCGCGTTGCGGCGTCCACCGCCGCAGACAATGAGCTGGCCACAGTTGGGAGATATTGCTCGAAGCGCATCAGCGATCGAGTGGGCTGTGAACTCGCTAAGAGTAGCTTGTACGTCTGTGGGTTTGAGCGCCGTCAGGTTATGGGCTTTTTGCTGACTGCGGAGGAGGTTGTCGAGCCATTGCAAATTGTAGTGCTCAACGCCTGTGCTCTTGGGTGGTTTGCGTTGCACGAACGGATCGCCGAGCAGCGCGCTCAACAAGGTTGCATCGCTTGCGCCCGAGGCAGCCCAGTCGCCGTTCGAATCCCAGCTTGAACCCGTATGCCGGTGACACCAGGCATCGAGCAGTGCATTGCCCGGTCCGGTATCGAAGCCGATTAGGTCGACCGTCGAATCTGCGGGCAGCAACGTGATGTTGGCGATTCCCCCGATATTGCACACCGCAATATCCTGTTGGGTTTTGGTTGAGCCAAACAGTTTTTGATGGAAGGGCGGCACCAGCGGTGCGCCCTGGCCGCCTGCAGCCATGTCCGCTCGCCTGAAATCGCTAACGACGGTGAGCCCTGTACGCTCGCAGATTCGACTGGCATCCCCGATCTGTACGGTAAAGGCCGGATTGGTGTCGGGTGAGTGGTGCACGGTTTGCCCGTGGCTGCCGATGGCCGCGATTTCTTTGCGATCGAGGCCGTATTTATGGATAAGTGCGTTCACGCTATCGCCGATAAACTCGCCGATGAGTGCATCTACTTTTCCCAGTAGCTGCCAGTCAATGGTAGCGTTGCGAGCAAGTGATTTTATTTCTGCCTGGAGTTCCTCTGGCAGCGGATACTCTTCATTAGCTATGAGCTGAAAAGCAGGTTCAAGTTCCTCTCGTAACTCTATTGCGGCAACATCAAGGGCATCGATGCTAGTGCCTGTCATGACCCCGACGAATAGGGACACTAGTGGCCCACTAGTCTGCTGCGGCGAGCTGTTGCTGTTCCTGAAAGCTCTTTAGTAAGGCGAGATAGGGCTGGGTTTGCGCAGCGAAACGATCGCGTTCGCCAGCAGGTACAGGCTGCGCGTTTGGCAACTTTACTGTGCGAGGATTGCGATGGGTTCCGTTTACCAGAAACTCGTAGTGTAGATGCGGTCCGGTTGCGTACCCCGTGCGCCCTACATAGCCGATGGTTTGACCTTGTTTTACGCGCTTACCCTTATTCATATTGCGTGCGAACTTCGACATGTGCAGATACTTGGTGGTGAATTGCTCGCCGTGCTGCAAAACAATGTAGTTTCCGTTGCTGTTGTTCTTGCCAATCTGGACGATATAGCCGTCACCGGAAGCCATAATCGGAGTGCCCTGGGGAGCTGCGTAGTCGATGCCACGATGCGGTCGAGTGGTCTTGAATAGCGGATGCTTGCGACGCAGATTAAAATTGGAGCTTATGCGTGAGAAGGACACTGGTGCGCGCAGGAATGCCTTGCGCATGCTTTCGCCTTGCGGATTGAAGTAGTTGCCATCGCCGTTCTGATTTTTATAGTAAGTCGCCTGATAGACGTCTTTCTGATTCAAGAATTCAGCAGCCAGGATGTCGCCGTAGCCAATGAACTTTTCACCGAGATACAGCTCTTCGAACAACACGTGAAACTCGTCGCCCTTGCGGATATCTAACACGAAATCGATATCCCATTGAAAAATCTGCGCCAATCGCATGGTGACATCGTCAGCCAGGCCCGCGCGCTGGCTGGCAACGAACAACGAGTGATCAATGTACCCGTGCTTGTAGGTGGTTAAACGCTGCGGCTCGCGGTTTACCGCCTGGGCCACGTATTTTTCGCCGTCACGATCGAACTGAAGCGTTTCTAACGGGCCTGGCGAATATTCGAGCCGCACCAGTTGATTGTCTTCGGTGGTAATGAAGGTTAACCGGTGACCTGGAAAAATATGTTTGAGGCGATCGGCTAGCGGACCGCTTTGCATTACTCGATAGAGTACGTTAGCTGAAAGCGCCTGACGGTTGAAAATGTTCGACAGGTTGTCGCCGGTGCGAACCTCTTCTACGTGGGTGTAGTGCACTGGTGGGGGCGGTTCCAGATTGTCTGGCCTTAGTGCCTCGGAGATGTCGTCCGTTTGGGGAACGCTGAGCGCGGTTGGGGTGTCGCTAGATCTTGCTACGAGACCCCTTAAAACGGAGGCTGATGCATAGGTAGTTGGCTTGCGTTCTGTGCTGCCGGCCTGTGGGTTTGGCAAGTTGAGATCTTCGAGTACGCTATCGCCGTTAAAGCGCGCGGCGTCGCCATCATCGGTAAATTGCGCCGCGACAAAGGTCACCATGCCCAGGCTGAGAAGTGCCACCAGAATGAGGTGCTTGATGGGAAAGTAGCTCTTATTCAATTCCGGTCCTTCCAGCCTCGATTGTCTGCCGCGGCTTGTCCTATCTTCCCGAGAAGCGCGCCCAGTTTCTTTATTTTTTGTTCGCTGTTCCTAGCGCTGTTCCCAGTATAGGGATGGGCCGTCCTGGCAGAGCCGTAAGACCTGCTTATTCGCGCAGTTTTGTCTGATTGGCTGTAGCACAAAGTATAGGCGATTGGCCGCCAAGAGAAAGGGTTCGCGGTGGGGTGAGTGCGCTTGCTCTTTTAGGTCATCCGTTGCGACCCAGCTCATGCTCACCTAGAGTCCCTGATTTGGCGGTACGGTTTGACCGAAGCCAATCGATTCGACAAATAATTGGACAACAAGTGACGAACCACTCCAACGCCGCTGTTTCGAATACCGCTTCGCTGATCGGCGATCTGCGTGCGCACGGTTTACTGGCCCAGTGCTCAGACGAACAAGGGCTTGATGAACACCTGGGTGAGGGCATGCGTACCCTCTATTGTGGTTTTGACCCCACCGCAGACAGTCTGCACATTGGCAATCTGGTGCCGCTGTTGGCGCTGCGCCGGTTTCAGCTGGCTGGGCATAAGCCGCTGGTGCTGGTGGGCGGAGCAACGGGAATGATCGGCGACCCCTCTGGCAAATCGGCCGAGCGGAATCTAAACGATGCCGTTGTGGTGGAAGAATGGACAGATCGCATCCGCGAGCAGGTGCAGCGCTTCTTCGATTTCGAGGGGCCAAATGCTGCAGTGGTGGTGAATAACTACGACTGGGCGTCCGAACTTAACCTGGTCGATTATTTGCGCGATATCGGCAAACACTTCTCGGTTAACGCCATGGTA
>CAZFIA010000062.1:15234-22116 GCA_964519335.1 uncultured Pseudomonadales bacterium | reverse complement strand
CAACCGTCCCACAGGCAGACCATCTGGGACTACGCATTCCAGATGATCAGTTGAAACTCAACACAACGACCAATCACTACGAAACCGGCCCTATCGATTGGGAAGAATTCAGTGAAGTGCTCAATGGCAATGGGCCCTGCAATGAAGACCGACTAACGCAGTACACTAAGGCACGCACAGAAGGCCAATGGGTGCGCGACGCTGCAACCGCCTGGGCCAACAAAAACGCAACGTAGATTTAGATAGGAGGCTAAACAAAGTGAGCAACTTCGAATTGTTTGAGGTGTTTGTGCGGCCCAAAAATGGTTTGGATCATCGGCATGTTGGCAGTGTGCACGCATCGGATCCCGAGATGGCCCTTGCCAAAGCCAGAGAACTCTATACTCGGCGTATGGAAGGCGTAAGCCTGTGGGTAATGAGGTCGAGAGACATTGCGGTAAGCGACCCATCAGACAGTGATGTTTTGTTCGAAGCAGCCAAAGACAAAGTGTATCGACATCCCACGTTCTACAGCGTGCCTGATGGCATCGAAAACCTGTGAATGTACTGAAACAGTGAATTCAACCGAGACCAGCAGCTGCGTACTACGTATAGGCGACTCCTGCCTGATTGTTGGCCACCGCATGAGTGAACTCATGGGGCACGCACCTATACTTGAAGAAGACTTGTCGATCGCAAACATCGCCCTGGAACTGGTTGATCAATCGCGTGCCTGGCTAACCCTCGCCGGCAAGCTAGAAGGCAAAGGCAGAGATGAAGACGCCCTCGCTTACGAACGCGCAGAACATCAATTCTTCAATGCAACTCTAGCCGAACAACCCAATGGCCACTTCGGCGACACTGTCGCCCGCCAGCTCATGTTCTCTGGCTGGCAAAAAACCTGGTACGCCGCCGCGACGCAATCGACTGACAAAGAAATTGGCAGGCTGGCCAAACGATTCTTACCACAGGCCGAATTTCATTGGCTCTGGGCATCAGAATGGACGGTTCGCCTTGGCGACGGCACAGACTTAAGCCACGAGCGCATGCAAACGTCCATAGAATCACTATGGAAATTTACCGGCGAACTCTTTCAGAGCGATGCACTTGACGAGCAGTCTGCAGCCACAGGTTTGCTGCCTTTGCCCGAAGATTTGTATAAAGACTGGCACTCAACAATCGTAGAAACACTGGAGCAGGCACGTCTCAACGTCCCCGGAGAACCTACGCTGCGCTGGTTCGGCAAGCGCGGAGAACACGGCGAAGAGCTGGGATTGTTGCTGGCTGAAATGCAGTCACTCGCTCGAGCGCACCCCGGAGTCCAGTGGTAATGCCACCCCGGGCTAACTCACATCTGTTGCTGATCAGTGAAGATCAGGGCAACGATCCTGCCCTTGAACAAGCTACGATGCACTTAACCAACGGAAGCAGAGTGACCTGGATATGCAGCACGCCTAGCAGCAGCAAACTCACGCAACTCGAAAGCTTGCTCGCCCTAAAAAACAACTACATGGAGGCGTTGAGCTTACTTGCAATCACTAGAAGCGAGAAACAACCTTTCGATGTACTAACAGGCGTACTGGATACCAAACGCCTGCAACGTTGTGCCGAAGAACTATTTGACCTAACGACCATTACCCACTGCTCGATTGCCTGCCCACCAGACACGCAGGAAGAACTGGCAAGCTGGCTAGAGAGCAATCTGAAAACTCTAAACATCAATCGTCTGGATATAGTAAACAACTCAAGTCACAAGCCCACCACCCTGCCAGATTCTCAGGACACTGTTGCAGTGACCATCATTTTGCAGGGGCGCGAGCGACACTTCGATATGGAACGCTCGGCGGGCACACTTCTGGAAGGCGCCGAAGATGCGGACATCGATTTACCGTTCTCTTGCCGGGGCGGCGTTTGCTCAACCTGCCGCGCGAGGCTGACCAACGGTACAGTAGAACTGCGTGAAAACTACGCGCTTGAGGACTCAGAGATTGACGCAGGTTTTACACTACCCTGCCAGGCAGAGCCCGTTAGCACACAAATCACGTTAGACTATGATCAGGGCTAATCCCATAACTAAAGGAGAGAAACCACCAATGAGCAACATGCACGATTTCACCATGGATTCCATAGACGGCAACGCCGTAAACCTTTCTGACTACAAAGATCAGGTCTGTCTGGTCGTAAACGTAGCGAGTGCTTGAGGACTCACTCCACAGTACGCCGGGTTGCGTACTCTGTATGAAGACAACAAGAGCAACGGCTTTTCAGTGCTCGCTTTCCCCTGCAATCAGTTTGGCGCACAGGAGCCAGGCTCCAATGCAGAAATCAAAGACTTTGCTACATCAAAGTTTGATGTCACATTTCCCATGTTTGCAAAAACCAATGTAAATGGGCCGGAAGCTTGCGATCTGTATAACTACCTAAAATCAGCGCAGCCCAACGAAGTTGGCGCTTCTTCTGATACATCCGACATCGCATGGAACTTCGCAAAGTTCCTGGTAGATCGAAATGGCAATGCCGTCGCGCGATTCAGTCCAAAAGCAACACCTGAAGAAATCGCTGAGCAACTAGGTAACTACCTGTAGTTTGGCGTCGAGTATCAGAACGAGGATAACGAGCGGGTCTACTCTTGAACAAGAGTATGCCTACTCGCGGGCGGTAGTAGACGGTCGCTGGGTACTGGTGTCAGGGACTACGGGGTACAACTACAGCACCATGACCATTAGCCCCGACCCGGCAGTTCAGGCCGAGCAATGTTTCAAGAACATTGAGACTGCCCTGGGCCAGGCGGGTGCCGCGCTTTCGGACATTGTTCGCGTCACCTATATGGTGCCCAATCGCGGCGACGTCGAATTGTTCGCGCCTGTCTTTCAGCGTTTTTTGGGGGAGGTGTTGCCTGCAGCGACCCTGCTTATTACCGATCTACTCGATTCAGACATGAAGATCGAGATCGAAGTAACGGCGTTAAAACCCCTCTCCTGAGTTTGGGCCTGAGTCTAGGTTTCGCTTTGGTCAGACACCACGCGATCGCGTCCCGCGCGTTTAGCTTCAAGCATCAATCGGTCAACCTGCTGCAGAACAGATTCAGGGCTTTGCCCATCTCGCACCATTGACGCGCCTATGCTCGCAGTAACTTGCAACGTGACCCCGTTTTCTAGATTGATAACTAAACGATTTATCTGCAATCGAAGGCGTTCCGCTGCTTGCTGCAATCGCTTTTCATCAGAATCATGCAGCAGTACAACAAACTCCTCGCCATCCCAACGAGCAATCAAGTCGTTGTCCCGGCAGGTTTCGCGCATTGCCGTCGCCAGATGAACAAGTACCGCATCACCCGCAGCATGACCGTGCGTATCATTGATGACCTTAAAGTGGTCGATATCTACCATTACCAGGCCGATCTTGGCAGGGTTGTCATCCTTGGCATGAAGGCTCAGTTCGTCTACCAAACAACGACGATTTCCTAGCCCTGTTAGTGGGTCGGTCTTCGTTAGAGCTACCAGCCGGTCATTTTTTTGCTGCAACTCATCCGCAACAGCAGAAACCGAGGCCAGCTCGTTACTTTGATCAGTAACATCAGTGATTGTTATCAACAAGGATGCTCCAGCCTGCTCTTCCTCCAGAGATTTCACGTTCACTGTTACAGTACGGCCGGTGTTGTCGAGTCGAAGCTCAGTAGCTTCTACTGACCCGTTTGATTCGTACTCATCAAGCTGGGCAAGCACAGACTCAGGTAACACGCGATTGGCGATTCTACCAATCAGCTTGCTTGGAGACACGCCAATGATGGCACCCAGGGCCTCGTTGCAGTCAACAATCTCACCCGCCTTGGTAATCACGCACATACCTTCGCGCATATGGCTCATCAGCAAATTCCGTGATACGGGAACACGCGTCAGCATGCTTTGACGCATCAACGCGTAACTCAAAGCAAAGAGGCCCAGCGTGGTTCCGACCTGTACGTTCGTAACGCCGTGGTAAGGCGCATAACCGGTTAAGCTCGCTATTAGATCCGCGCCGCCCGCCGCCATCGGCACTACCGCCAGCGCGACTAATAGTGATTTGGAATTGCGAGAGTCGCTCAATCGCTGGATGACCAGGAAGCCCCCAGAGCCAATCATCATGTAATCCGCAACTTTCATTACCCATAGGCCGTCTTCCACGTTGAAAAGGAAGTGGTTGAACGACGCATAGGGTTGCACAGACGGGAACGACAGGTACCAGGTGCCCGGCAGCCATGGGGCAATCACACCGAACAACATATACACAAACAGCACCGGACGAATCCAATGCCATCCAACAGGTCTTACCCGCAGATAGGACACCATCGCCAAAAGATATAGCGGCGCCAAGAGCGAAACCGATGAAAACCTGTGGCGCACACCCGCCTCACCTAAATGCATCAACACATCGAGAGGATAAATCGCAACTACAGCGCATATGGCGAGTAACGAGGCAGCACCCGGCACAGCAATATTCTTGTATAGATGAATAACGGGAATGGCGGCGCCAAGAAGCGCAAGCAATGCCATCGCCGTGGCGGTAAAATTCAAGATCTCAAGGCTCTAAGAACGTCCCCTATATAGTAGCTGGGGTTCCTACAACTCAAGGTAAACAAGGACACAGTCGGTCTGCGGTAGGAGTCACTTTTTTAGCAAATCATTGGTTCGGTCTTAGGAACACTCGTCAATCTCCGCTATAGCTACTTTGCTCTTGAATGAGTTCACTAAGTCGCTGTGACACTTGTCTCACTATTCTCGCCTCGGTGTCTGCACCCACCATCACCAGCTGCCCTTCGAGCCGTAGGTGAGCAAACCCGTGCACGTGCGACCAGGCGATCACAATGTCATGCACTAATGGCAGATTGTCCGAGAAGTCTATGGCGCGGTTCACTTCGGGCTCAAGCTCGGGCTCCCCACGCTGGCGCAGCACCACATTGGTAAGCTCAAGAAACGTGTGTCTAGAGCTGCCCAGAAGCACTGCAGAGTCAGAATGCAGCAGATCACTGCGAAACATGATTCGAAAGTGTTCGGGCCAGTTCTGGGCGAAAGACAAATAACCACAGATGACAGCGTGAAACTCCTCTGCCAGATCGGCATTGGCTTCAAGCTCAACCAGATGGGTTTGCAGCGTAGCCGTGAGGTGATCAAAACCTCGGGCCGCGATTGCGGTGAGAAAGCCACGCACATCCTGAAAATGATGCTTCGGCGCTGCATGTGAAACCCCCGCCCGGCGTGCGCATTCGCGCATCGTAAAGCCCTGCAGGCCTCGTTCGGCTAGCACTTCTTCGCCCGCAGTCAGCAATGCCGTATAGAGATCGCCGTGGTGGTAGGTCGCCATCTGCCAAGCTTAGAGGTGCGGGAGAAAAATTGACATCTTGACACCGAAAAGATTGACATCAACGTGTGGAAGCGTAAAAATCAACCTATCTTGTCACTGACAAGTTTGACCTAAATCAGAATAATCCGGCAGGGAGCAGCTATGTTCGATTCAAACGAGACTCTGGAAACTATTTTTTCGGTGTGCGGGGGGCTTGCGATGCTCGGTTGGGCCGGGTTGGTTCTGCTGCCAAGGTTCCCGCTCGTTGTCGACGTCGCGGCGCGGCTCGTCATTCCCGCGCTTATCGGCGTGGTTTATCTCGTTCTTATGGTTAGCAACGCAAGCCAGACGCCTGCCGATGGCGGCTTCGGTTCACTCGCCCAGGTGAAAGCCTTGTTCTCTGTTGACGCACTATTGCTTGGCGGCTGGGTTCATTACCTGGCGTTCGATCTATTTGTCGGCGCCTGGGAGGTTCGTGATGCCCAGCGTCGCGGGGTACATCATCTGTTGGTCATTCCCTGTCTAATCGCAACCTTTATGGCGGGCCCTGCAGGTCTCGTGCTTTATCTTGTGCTGCGATCGGCAGTCGCCGCTTTTCAATCAAAGGACGCAACTGCTGAGGTCGCACACTGATGAGTGTTTCGAAAGCGGAGCTAGGCAGCTCAGGTAACCTGGGATACCGGCTGGCCTATGAACTGCGTGAACGACACGCAAGCTGGTATTTTTGGACCATCGTCTACACCGGGCTGGCAGTCGTATGTCTCGCTGCGAGCTTGGTTGACGAGCGTTTGTTTCAAGGCGTATCGGTTTGGCATAAGCCGTTCAAGTTTGCGTTATCGCTTGCAGTCTATTTCGCAACCATCGGCTGGTTTGCATCCCTAATGCCGGCGTCTTACTTCAATACCACGCGCGGGAAAGTGCTTAGCACCATCCCTATCGTTTGCGGACTGTTAGAGATGCTCTATATCTTGATACAAGGCGCTCGTGGCGAAGCCTCACACTTCAACTACAGCACACCGCTCACAAGCATTTTGTATTCACTAATGGGTCTGGGCGCCGTCCTGCTGGTTGCGGTCTGCCTGTGGATGGGCGCAAGCATCTTGCGCCATAGGGGAACCAGCGACATCTGGGTGCTGTCGGTTGCTATTGGTCTCATCGGCACCTTTGTTCTGGGCGGCGGCTTCGGCGGCTATCTTGGTGGGGCAAACGCACATTGGGTGGGCGGCGAGACAACGGATGCAGGAGGCCTGCCGCTCGTTAACTGGTCACGCAGCGGAGGCGATTTAAGGGTGGCGCATTTCTTCGGCATACACGCGATGCAAATTATCCCGCTGTTCGGAGCAGCGTTGTTGTGGCTGCAAAATTCAAACAAGCTAGGTCCGTCGCAGGCTCGCCTGACACTCGTTTGTGCAAGCATTGTGTTTGCCGCTTTTTGCACCGCCACATTTGTGCAAGCGATTAATGGCTCGCCTTTCCTGTTGAAATAGGCGAGCTAATTCGGCGCGAGCCTTATCGGCTCGTCTAGTCCAAATTCGGCGCGAGCCTTATCGGCTCGTCTAGTCTAAATTCGGCGCGAGCCTTATC
>CAZFIA010000062.1:0-15134 GCA_964519335.1 uncultured Pseudomonadales bacterium | reverse complement strand
AATTCGGCGCGAGCCTTATCGGCTCGCGCCAGGGGTTTTCGAACACATCGCCGTCACTGATCTCCGCCGCAGGATCAACCTTCGGGCCGTGCAGTCCCATGCCAAATACGACGGGTTGCTTGCGCGATCCGATGTACGCAGAAATTCTTGGCCGCGCCGCCATCTGAGCGTGAAAAGCAGCCAGCAGCTCGAACTCGACCAGAGCTGCCGGAAAAAAAGCACGCAATTCATCGGTTAGCGCAAACGCTAGATAATCCACATGGCTAATGCTCTCTCCTACCCAAAATTCACTGTCATCCCGAGCAAAGAGACGCTGCAAGTTAGCCAGATAAAGCCCTAACGCACCATTCTCAAACAACTCGGGCTGGGTTTGATACTCAGGCCGCCAGGCAAACTGCCATAGCGCTTCTTGTACTTCCGCCACAGCGTGAAGAGCCTCATCGTAAGGGGCCTGGCCAACAGGATCAGACCCAATCATGCCTACACTGCTGCCTAGATAGCGCAAAATGGCGTGGCTTTGTGTCAGCGACAAGCGAGGATCCGAGTAGTGAGGTAACACGCGCAGCGGCAGTGATCGACGCAGCGCTTGCCAGCTATCGGCCGAGCGAATGCGTCGATCCATAAACGGAATACCTTGATCGGTAAACAGCAGCCGAATTGCTTCTGCACGCCCGCGCAGATCGAAGTAAGTTAGAGTAGGGCGCCCGTCGTCAGTCATTTACACCTTCTTGCTGAAGAGCAGGATTCTGGGAGTAGTTATGTATCGCCCCAAAAGGATCGGTGATACTTAAGCTCTCACTGCTACCTTCCTGGTCACTCTCGTGCGCTTGCACATAGCTCGGTCCAATAGAGACTTTGCCGTAACCACCAGGTAAATCAATGACGTAATCTGGCTGGCACAGGCCAGACCAGGTGCCACGCAGCGCCCGCAGCAAGGCCTGGCCCTTCTCTATGGAACAGCGGAAGTGCTCGGTGCCCGGCGCTCGATCAAGTTGGTGCAGGTAATACGGCGATATTCGCAGCTCTACAAAGGTGCGCATCAACGCACCAAGTGCATCAACGCTGTCGTTGACACCGCGCAGCAGCACTGTTTGCGAAACAAGCGGAATGCCTGCATCTGCAAGCTTCGCACAGGCGACGCGCGCATCCCGAGAAAACTCGCTGCTGTGATTCGCATGTATGGCGATAAACAGGGTTTTGTTGCAAGAACGCAACGTACTAATTAGTGCACTTGTGATGCGCTCAGGGTTAACAACCGGAACGCGCGTGTGTATCCGCACCACCTTTACATGCGGGGATCTCGCCAGCCCTTGCATTAACGCAAGCAATCGAGCATCAGAGAGCACTAGCGGATCGCCGCCGGAAACCACCACCTCCCAAATCTCTGAATGCTCAGCGATGTAGGCAAAAATCGCTTCAAAGTCATCACCAGACAAGGGCTTCTCGGCGTTGCCGCCTACCGATTCGCGACGAAAGCAAAACCGACAGTACACTGGGCAAAGCTGGGTAGCCTTTAGCAGCACGCGGTCTGGATAACGATGAACCAGTCCTTTAAGGGGCGAATGCACCTCATCACCAATAGGGTCTACCAACGAATTCTCACCTTCAATGAGCTCACGCTCGTCGGGTACGAACTGACGAGCCACAGGATCAGCGGCTAGATTCTTAAGATCGATACAGTTTTTGACCGCTTCGGTCACGGCAACGGAATACCTGGCCGTTACCGATTCAAGACCCGAATGGGAGCCAGAGTTGGCAAGCAACCCGGCCTCAGCAAGCTGCTCTAGAGAACGCAAGGTGTTCACTGTGACTATCTTTCAACCTCAAGTTTGTAGTTGCGTCGACGTACCCGAACGCCAGGATTCTTAAGCAAGGCACTTTCACCACCTGCTTTACTTAACAATGAGCTAACCGCGCTCTGCGACTGTTCGTCGAGATTATTATAGGCATCCAGCGGCCGTTGCCACATCCACTGCAAAAAGGGTTGAATGGCTCGCTGTTCGCTCGCCTCATTCTGAAGGCCTGCTTCTAGTGTAAACCTGTGCATCCCAATGCCACGAGGCACCTCCGTTTCTTCGAGATTATTTTCGGCCCAATTGGCAAGCGCATCCATAGTGTCGTGAACTACCGGTACCTGTTCGCGCATCATGCGCGCCAAAACAGGCACTAGAGTATCAGGCACCTCATCATCGGGTAGAAATTCACCACTAAGTGCTACGGGTTCCATCATGCGCATCACCCATCTCACTACATTGGGGGCCAGACGCTGCATAAGAGCACCGGAATTTGGATCGCGATATTGATGCGCATACAGCGGCCCGATCAAACCAAAATCACCTATAGAGGGACGTGAGCCAAACAGATAATCGTATTTCACAAAGTGTTCATCAAGCTCTAACAACAGTGCTTCGTAGCTGGATTCAACCGCCCCGAAGGTTTGCTCCGTCACGCCCAGCATGGGCAGCGAACCGCGAAAAGGCCTACAGGTTTGCTCTCCTACTTCTCGCTGCCCCGCCTCGTCGAGGTGTGGCGCCGAGAGTTTGCCAAACTCGCCAATAATCCAATCGAGGTTGTGATTCCAACGATAGTGCATCGCCGGCAGTTTTAGCCACTCATCGCCGTACACCTCCATAAGCAGCGCAACTACTTTCTGTTTTGGCGTTGCAGGTATCACCGGGGCTTGTGGAAATTTCTTCTCCAGCTCATCAATAATGTCGCTCGTGTCTTGTAATACCCTTTTATCCGGTGTTGTAACAACCGGAATCACGGGCCACCCTACCGACGGCATAATCACGGTTTTGTAAATGTCACGGGTAGCCTGCCGGTAGTCAAACGGAATGGCCTTGTAACGCAAATACGAAAGCGCTTTTCCCGTGTAGTAGGAAATATCGCCGCCATAAAGTGTGTACTGCTCGCTCATCGGCCACTACCCAGATTAGTAAGGACTTAAGCATAACCGGGTTCTTGGGCCTGCGCGTGTTAATGTTAAGCCGAAGGGTGATCAGCAAATACAAGAGGACAGGGCAGATGGCAGTTATCAAAAGCGCGTGGCGGCAACCAACCAATACCTCAGCTAATGAGAAAGGCGGTATCCACGATGACGACACCGCCCAAAAGCTAGGCTTCGATGGCGGCACCGTGGCGGGCTCGCTACATATGGAGCAGTTCCCCCCGTTAATGGTCGAGTACTTCGGACAAGATTGGTGGCGGCGAGGCAATCTCAGCCTCTATTTCAAAAAAGCCACCTTCGACGGCGATCCTGTGCGTGCATTTCTGGAAGGGGAGTCTGCCACCCGCGCTAAAGTCTGGATGGAGAACGAGGCAGGCGATCTGGTCATGTCTGGAACGGCAGCACTCGGAGAAGATCCAGCATCCGAAATTCAGACCCGGTTACAGAGCGTGAGAACTCCAACCGACATACGCATGCTCTCAAACGTTGTGCCAGACAAGCCAAGCCCAGTACTTACAGCGAAAGCAGACGACGCAGCGATAGAAGAGCGGCTTCAAGTGATCACCGAACCTATGAGCCTCTATACCGAGAATGCTGAAGACAACAAAACCTGGGGCGGGCGAGTGCTGCCAATCGCACCCTTTGTGCATCTGTTTCGCGGCGTCGAAATTGAAATTGCGCCCATCAACGGCGACTACGTAGGCTTGTATGGCGCAATAGAGGTTCAATACCTAAATGGCCCGGTAGTAAGCAACACCGAGTACCAACTTAACGGCCACGCCCTGGCCGTAAGCGAAAGCCCAAAGACTGAAGTGCTCTGGTACGAAGCCACTCTCAGTAACCCTAAATCTAACGAGCCCGTCGCCAGAATGATAAAAATGGATCGCCTAATGAAAGATGCATCACCCCTCTGGCAGACAGAAAGGCAGAAAGAAGGGTAGGAACATCTATGAAACTATATGACGTAACCGCCGCTCCTAATCCGCGCCGCGTGAGAATCTTTATCGCAGAGAAGGGTATCGAGGTTCCCATGCAACAGGTGGATATGCGCGGCGGTGAACAACGCACCCCCGACTACCTGCGCATGAATCCCAGCGGTAAGATCCCCGTGCTCGAAACCGACGAAGGAGAATATATTGCCGAGAGCGTAGCCATATGTCGCTATCTTGAAGCATTGCATCCAGAGCCCAATCTATTCGGAGCAACTCCTGTTGAGCTTGGTCAAATCGAGATGAACAATCGCTTTTTAGAGCTAGAACTGTGGAACCCCATTGGCGTGAGCTGGGTGAACGGCCCGGTTGTTGCACAGATCGCCGCGGGACGTTTCAAGCAAAACCAGCAAGCAAAAGAAACGGGCGACAAGAACACCCATCGATTCTACGAGCGACTAAACGCAGAACTCGCAAGCCGCAGTTACATGGCGGGCAGCCGCTTCACCGTAGCCGACATAACCGCACTAACCGCAATAGACTTCGCTACAGAGCTAGTGGGGCTCAAGCCCGAAGGGAATCTCGAAAATCTTTGGGAGTGGCACCAGCGGGTAAGCGCACGACCTAGCGCCAAGGCCTGATTTTGGCTAATGGCCAGAACAATTCAGGCAAGAAACAGCGCGTACTGGTGCTGTATCTTCGCTCTTCTACCCTCGATTCTGAGGTGATCGGTTGGGCGCTTTACGACGGCAATGAGCCCTTCGCCAACGGTCCGGGTGAACAAAATGAACCGCCTTATAAAACCGGCATACAGGCGCTTGCTGACGGTTGGCGACTATTTCAGGCGAGCCCAATGCTACCTGCAACGGCAGGCCAGGAGTTTCAGACGGACTATCTGAAATATGAATTCTTCTTTGAACAGCTTGCGAACGAAACAGATTGAGCGATTCAACTCTACTTCTTAACAGCGTCCAGATGGCCACCTTTGCGGCACGAGGCTTTCTGCGGTTCGACGCCTGCGTTCCGGCAGCAATCAATCAGAGCTTTCTTGAGCAAGTACGGCTCTCTACAAATACTGCAAACAAAGAAGGAAAAGAGCAAACCGATCTAATCAACAACCCGCAACAACACTACGCCCAGCTTATGCAGGAACAGGCCATCCCGTTCGTAGATCCCGGCACCTTGTGGAGCAAGGCTTACGATGCTTCCTCGCCCATCGGTAAACTATTGCGACTACCCCTGGTGAAAGGTGTAATGCAGAGTTTAGTAGGCGAGACCTGTGTGGTTGATCACCATTTTCTGCACCTTACCTTTCCACCCAGCTACACCGCCGGTTACATAAAGAAAGCCCAGCATACCCACCAGGATTCCACCATAGATCCGCGTCGGGCATTTGACCTGCAAATCATGTATTTCCCACATGAAGTCACGCTAGAAATGGGTGGAACACGATTTGTGCCTGGCACCCATCTGCGCATAGTTAGCGAAGCCGCGATCAGTCGCTACCACAATATCCTTGGTCAGCAGCACGTTGTATGCCCAGCGGGCACACTGCTATTTTTACACCATGGCCTGTGGCACGGCGGGGGCAGCAATCGCTCACAACAAGAACGCTATATGCTAAAGATAAGACTAGCCCCGCAACAATCACAATGCAGACTTTGGGACACAAGCGACCTGCCTGCAGATCACCACAAACAGCATCCCATATTCTGGACCGATCCCAATCGCGCGGCGGATCCAGTACAGAAAATTCTGATGCAACCCGAATCCTGGTTCGAGTTAGATACCGGACGTCTTGAACTACTCAACCGGGTAAGGTTCTGGCGCTACCTGCTAGGTGACGATTCCTTTGACGCCGATTACTGGCTAACGCGTGTCGAAAACCAACCTTCGACCTAAGGTTCCGCAGGCAACTGCATTGGAGCGCGACCAATTACAACCAGACCAGCGCCGGCAGTAACCAGCGTGGACAGCAGCGCCTCAAAAACCGCAACAGGCGCTGACCCAAAATCAATCTCAAAACGCACACCATCGGGGGATTCGCGCGGATCACTCATGTTGTGGACCGCGAAAGCCGCGCCACCAACATCTGCGTGAGGAAGGTGCAACTTGATCGATTCATCAAACCAGCGAGTAACCACCAACCAATCAACCGAGACCATGGGCTCTGGAATACACAGCAAACACTCATCCCAGGTAAATGGGTGCAACGCTACCTGCATGGCGTCAGCCCATACAAACTGAAACGGCTCAAAGTCGAGTGCGCGCGGGGACTCAATGCGCGCTATCTCAACAATGCGATTGTCACGCGTAACGCAGATATCGCCCCGCGCGGGAAGACCCAACGAGCCCGTCCGCACCGGCTCGTCGTCGACGCCGCGATACAGCGCCTCCGGTTGCAACACCTGGGCGCTATCATCAGCAAATCTACTCACCCGGTGCTCAAACTCTTCGGTATAGAGCGCACGCTGCTGCTTTAGAATGTCGGCGAGGGTCATCTGTAATTCCCAGCGGCTCCATTTTTTGAAGCGCCAAGATTACACAACCAGAACCCTCAAGATTGTAAGTTATGACTACCTGTCACTAGAGGGCTTCGCTCAGAGCCTGACTAAAGGTTTTGCCTCCCAATCTTACCGCACCCATCTCGCCAATCGCGCCGGTTTGCGTATTCACCTGCACATAGCGGGCGACTGCAGTGCCATCTGCCTTGGTGCCAATGATCTTGAGGCTCAGATTCTCGACATCCGTTGGGGCGTCTGCGACCAGAGTGCCGCTTGAATCCAGAGAGATCCAATCGGGCAAATCACCGCCATCGGCCAGCGTCACATGGAATTCATTGAACTCCAAATTGTTGCTACCGGGCTCCGAATCGTACATTTCTATGCCCAAAACGTTGTCTCGGACAAACGTATCTATACCAAACTGGCCTTCGAAGTTGTCCACGTCGCTGTTTTCTACGCCAAGCACGTCGATTCGAGATGAACTGCCCTGAATCGGTTCAAGGTCTTCAAGCAAGGCAACCAGAGCGGGATCTGCCTGACCACTTTCAGACACTGCCTGAAGATCTGCAAACATCTCATCAATGCTGCCAAGAGGCTGCATTTCATTAAGCATACCGAGCACGCTAGACTCAGGCGCAACTTCAACCTCTGGAGCCAGAACAGACAGGTCAATAAACCCAAACGCTTCAGGCTCTTCCTCAGCTTCATCTACTTCATCCGGACTCGGTGACAGGAATTTCTCTACCTTGAGCAGAGTAAGCAAATTCAGACCTACGTCAGGCGCTTCTACTACAAGCAAAAGCGTAGCGGTATCCGTACCCCCTTTTCCGTCGTCAATAGTCAGGGTGACTTGCTCGGTACCCTGGAACTCCTCCGCGGGGGTATAGGTGTAGTTTCCTTCGGAATCAATCGCGAGCGATCCACCGCTGGAAGTTTCTATGACCGTCGAGCCCAAAAACGCAACGCCATCGACATGACTCAGCATGAGCGAGTCACCGTTTAGATCACCATCGTTCGCAATCGCGACACCCGAGACCGGCATGCCCGGCGATGTGACCGCCAGATCATCATTTGCGTCAGGCGCGTCGTTGACTGAAGGATCAGCATCAGGGAACACATCAATCGTTACCGTCGCGAGGCTGCTCACACCCAGAGGGTCGACCAGTCGATAGTCGAAGCTATCAACGCCTACAAATCCTGCGGCGGGCGTGTACTCAAAAGTACCGTCTGGGTTAACTAAAACCTCACCGCCATTGTCTGTTACAAATGGGGTTCCCGCCGGAACACCGCCCGCGAGCGAGATTAGCGGCACAGCTCCGGCGGGATCTATATCCGCATCACCATCGTTATTGGTTAACGTTCCGCTTAAGGTGCCCGGCGCGTCAGCATCGCTAAACGTCTCGAAATTATCGTCTAGTGCAATCGGCCCTGTGTTAGTTGGGTCGAGAAGCGTCTCAATCACTTCGATGCTCAGCGTCGAATCGAAGCAGTTACCGCCGGCATCGCAAATTTCTATAGTCACGCTATCGCCGCCCGAGAAATCCTGCGGTGGGGTATAGACATAATCGCCATTAGGCTGCAGTACGATCGTTCCACCGGCATCGGTGGTCAGAGTAACTGGATCAGAGATCGGATTGCCCGATCCATCCCCAACATGAACCTCATCTAAGGGATTGCCGCCGTTGTCGTTTGTCAGCACATTGCCAGCAACCGGCATGTTAGAGCTAGTGGTGTTAACGTCGTCTTCAATCTCTGGGGGTGAATCAAAGACGCTCAAAAGCAAGGTGGCCTCATCTGCACCACCCGCTCCATCACTCACTTCATATACTAAAGACTCAGTACCAACAAACCCCTCGGGCGGGGTGTAGTCATAGGTACCATCCGGTGAAACGACAAGAATGCCGCCATTTGGCGTAGTCAATGTAGTCGGCCCAGTTACCGCATTACCATCAACAGCAACGATTTGCAGGGCGTCACCATTAGGATCAACATCGTTACTAAGCAGATTACCACTCGTAGACTCATTTAAAGGAGTAATGGCTGCGTCGTCATTCGCATCTGGCGCATCGTTACTGCCAGGTGCGCTACCGGGAGTGCTATCGGGCTGCACTTCGATAGTGACTTGCGCATCGTCAGTAGCGCCAGACGTGTCTACAACCACGTAGCTGAAGCTATCTGTCCCCGTAAAGCCCGGAGCCGGCGTATAAGCGAACGTACCGTCAGCGTTAACGGTTACCGAACCACCATTCACGGTCGTAAATGGAGTACCAGCAGGCAGGCCATTAGCGCTGACTACCTCAATCGGATTAGCGTCCGGGTCACCGTCGTTTCCAAGCACGCTGCTTGTTAAGGTGTCTGGGTTGATTGGATCGCTGAACGTAGAGAAGTTGTCGTTCTCTGCTATCGGCGGCGTATTGTTAGGATTCTCTGCCGTATCACCCACCTGAATAACAAGCGTTTGCGTGCCGCAGTTGCCCGCTTCATCGCAGACTTCTAGTTCAACACTGTCTTCGCCGACAAAGCCCTGAGGTGGTGTGTAGGTGTATTCGCCATCGGCGGTAATCAAGAGCGTACCACCCTGATCAGTCGTCAACACCGTCGGTTCGGTTAACGCATTTCCGTTACCGTCGCCAACCTGTACGTCATCCTGCGGATCTCCACCGCTGTCATTAGTAAGTACGTTTCCGCTCACCGGAAGATCAACCGACGTATTGTTTATGTCGTCTTCAAGTTCGGGTGGCGTATCAAATACACTGAGATAGAGCGTCGCGGTATCAACCCCGCCATTCCCGTCGCTTATGGTATAAGGCAGACTTTCGGTTCCAACAAAGTCGTCAGCCGGCGTATAGCTGTAACTACCGTCGCTGTTGATCACTACCACACTGCCGCTAGGCAGCATAACGGTTGTGGGCGTATCCGCAGATACGGGGTTACCGTCTATAGCCGTAACTACCAATGCATCAGTTGGATTCGCGTCCACGTCATTAATGAGCGCATTGCCGATCTGCGGCGTATTCTTCTGCGTTATCGCAGCATCGTCATTCGCATCTGGTGCAGTATTTGTCGCCGGGTTACCAACGGGAGCCACGCTTATGGTTACCGTCGCATCATCGGCAACGCCACTGGTATCTACAATACTGTAGTCAAAGCTATCATCGCCCATAAAGCCAGGTGCTGGCGTGTAATCGAAGGTTCCATCAGGAAGTACAGTTACAACGCCACCCGCTGCGGTTGTGAATGGCGTGCCAGCAGGCACACCTCCAGCTTCGCTTACAACAAACGCCTCACCATCGGGGTCGCCATCATTGCCGAAGAGACTGCTCGACAAAGTACCAGGTTCCAGCGGATCAGAATGAGTCTCGAAATGATCATCAAGCGCCACTGGCGGTGCATTGTCTGGGTCACTGGTTGTGTCAACTACATCAAGCACCAGAACACTCTCTACACAATTGCCCACCGCGTCGCAGACTTCCAGGGTTATCGTATCTTCGCCCACAAAATCTTCAGGCGGGGTATAGGTGTAGCTACCGTCTGGCTCTATAACCAACTGTCCACCAGCGGTTGTCGCTAGAGTGACGGGCGCTGTCAAAGGCACACCAGTGCCGTCGGCGATTGCTACTGGCTGACCAGGAATATCATCGCGATCATTAGTCAGCACGTTACCGGCTACAGCTGTGTTGACAGGAGTCAGATTCACATCGTCTTCGACAATGGGCGGACCATCAAATACCGACAGATAGATGGTCGCAGTATCAGTGGTCCCGCCAGCATCTTCTATGTCATAGACAACCGTTTCAGTACCTACAAAGCCCGTCGCGGGGGCGTAGGTATAAGTGCCATCCGTATCGATGGTGAGCGAGCCGCCATTTGGGGTAGTGACCGTAGTGGGACCTGTAACCGGTACACCGTCAATTGCGGAAACCGCCAAGGGGTCGCTATTGGGATCTACGTCATTCAGCAGAGCGTTGCCATCAATTGTCGCATTTGGTTGAGCGACGGCTAGATCATCATTTGCATCCGGAGCATCGTTGGTCAACGGAGTGTTATCTGGTTGCACATCAAAGGTAACCGTAGCGGTATCCGTTTCTCCGCCCGTATCAACAATTACGTAATCAAAGCTGTCCTGACCAATAAACCCGATAGCGGGAGTGTAATCGAACGACCCGTCAGCGTTCAGCGTGACAAGGCCGCCACCCGCGGTGGTGAATTCGGTACCCGCTGATACTTCGGAATCGTCTTCAGCAATGGCGTTGAGCACCTCGATTGGGTCACCCTTGGGATCCCCATCGTTGCCAAATACCGAACTGCTCAGGGTTGCAGGCGAAACAGGATCGCTCACGGCCTGAAAGTGATCATCAGCGGCTATGGGTGCTGCGTTATCCGGATTCAAGGTCAGGTCAGTAACATCTATGGTCAGGGTCTGCGTGTCACAACTACCGTTCTCATCGCAGGTGGTAATCTCAACAGAGTCTTCACCTTCGAAACCGGCAGGTGGCGTATAGGTGTAGCTGCCATCTGGTCTAATTAGCAAATCACCACCAGCGACGGTGGTTAACAATGCAGGCCCTACTAAGGGCGCGCCAAAGCTATCGGCGACAACAAGTGAATCGCCTTCATCACCTGCTGTGTCGTTAGTGAGTACGTTTCCATCAACGGGCGTGTCGAGCGCCGTATTGTTGATGTCATCTTCGAGGCTCGGTGGACTGTTGAAGACACTAAAGTACAGCGTAGCCGTGTCTGTGCCGTCGCCAGTGCCATCACTTATGTCATAGGCAAGCGTTTCTGTGCCCACAAAGTCCTCGGCGGGCGTGTAGGTATAGCTACCATCGCTACTGATCTCGACGGTGCTGCCGCTAGGCAAAGTAACCAGTGTCGGAACTTCAGGTACTACAGGTACACCGTCAATCATAGTAACCGTAAGCAACTGTTCTGCGTTCGGGTCTACATCATTAACCAGCGCGTTTCCTTCTGAAGCCGTGTTCAATTGAGTAACCAGCGCATCATCATTTGCATCTGGCGCATCATTTACACCAGGCGTCGAATCTGGCTGTACATTGAAACTGGCAATCGCACTATCTGTCGCACCGCTTGGGTCGACGATGGTGTATTCGAAGCTGTCTTCGCCAATGAAACCAGGTGCGGGCGTATAGTCGAAGGTGCCGTCTGGGTTAACCGTCGCGGTCCCGCCGTTTGCCGTGGTAAATGGAGTACCAGCGGCTATGGGCATACCTGAGCCATCAATACTCTCTAACACCAAAATAGGGTCACCATCAGGATCGCCATCGTTGCCAAACAGATCGCTCGATAGAGTCTGAGGCGCAAGCGGATCAGTCATTGCTTCAAACAGATCGTTGATAGCCAAAGGCGGCGTGTTGTCTACATCAGCAGCCGGGTCTGCAACATCAATCGTCAGTACCTGATCTGTACAGATTCCGCCCTGATCACAAACCTCAAGGGTAATCGTGTCTTCACCCACAAAGTCAGTAGGCGGGGTATAAGTGTAGGTGCCATCCGGACGTATCTCTAACTTGCCTCCCTGATCGGTTACCAGATTCACAACACCAGCTATCGGGTTGCCAGCGCCATCACCAATCACTACAGCATCTTCCGGATCACCACCGTTGTCGTTGGTGAGCACATTCCCTTCTACAGCTGTGTTCACGATCGTAATACTGATGTCGTCTTCAACCCTTGGCGGGCTATCAAATACGCTCAAGAACAATGTTGCTGTATCCGTACCACCACTGCCGTCCGCAATACTGTAGGCAAGAGATTCCGTACCTACAAAATCGTCCGCAGGTTGATAGCTATAGCTACCGTCGCTGTTTATCTCGATCACGCTGCCTGACGCCAGGGTAATCGAGGTTGGTGAGTTTGGTGCAACTTCTATGCCACCGATCTCGACGACTGTCAGTACCGTCTCTGTATTAGGGTCAGTGTCATTGTCGAGCGCGTTACCAGATATGGGCGTATTCTTTTGAGTCACAGCCGTATCGTCATTAGCGTCGGGGGCATCGTTTACGCCTGGGCTTGAATCAATACTCACGTCAAAGGTTGCAGTAGCGGTGTCGGTCGCACCATCCAAATCAGCGATGGTGTAGTCAAAACTGTCAGTGCCTACAAAGCCAATGGCCGGCGTGTAGTCGAACGTACCGTTCTCAGAAACTACCACCCTACCGCCATTTGCGGTAACGAATGGTGTTCCGGCTCCAATCGCAATCCCGTCGGCGTTAGTCGCACTCAAGACCACAATAGGATCGCCGTCGGGATCACCATCATTACCAAACAACGAACTAGACAAGGTGTCAGGCTCAGATTCTGATCCAGAATCTGTAGGCGCAGGTAGAGTGGTAACTTCGAAGTGATCGTTTTGCGCAAGGGGAGGCGTGTTATCTGAATCGGCCTGCGTATCGACAACATCGAGCGTTAGTATTTGCTCGACGCAGTTACCGCCTTCATCGCAAACTTCAAGCACAATGGAGTCTTCGCCAACAAAGTCGGTAGGTGGCGTATAGGTATAGCTACCATCGGGAGCGATGGTTAAGGTACCGCCCTGATCGGTAACGAGAGTCACCGGTTCGGTGATCGGGCTTCCAGAACCGTCGCCAATAACCACCGTATCGTCTGGATCACCACCGCTATCGTTGGTGAGCACATTGCCTTCAACCGGGGAATTGACGGACGTGTTGTTAATGTCATCTTCAAGGGTTGGCACGCTATCAAAGACGCTTAGATAAAGCGTAGCGGTGTCCGTACCGCCTGCTCCATCCGCAATGGTATAAGCCAGCGATTCTGTCCCGACAAAATCATCTGCCGGCGCGTAGACAAATCCGCCATCAGCGCTGATCTGTACTACGCTGCCGCTCGGCAGAATGATACTGGATTGCCCGTCAGCAGATACTTCGACGCCATCTGCCGAAGTGATAGTTAGCGATTCGTTGTCGCTACCCGCGAGATCGTTGGCAAGCGCGTTACCTGACACCGCCGTATTTTTTTGCGTAACCGCCGTATCGTCGTTCGCGTCCGGGTTATCTGTTACACCAGGAACGTCGTCTGGCAGTACTCGAATCACTACCGTGGCAGTATCGGTGGCGCCGTTCGGGTCCGCGATTGTGTAGTCAAAGCTGTCCTCGCCCTGGAATCCGGCAGCGGGGGTGTAATCAAAGTCACCATCAGAGGAGAGCGTGACCACACCACCATTGGCAGTAGTAAATGTACTGCCCGCCGCTACGGTCTCACCAGATCCATTGACCGCACTGCGTATCTGTATTGGATCACCATCGGGATCACCATCGTTACCGACCACTGAACTCGAAATTGATGCAGGCGAATCAGGATCGGAAACTGCAACAAAACTATCATCGTGAGCAATTGGCGGCGTGTTGGCCGCGTCTGCCGTTGGATCAGCCACCACTATTGTGACTGTTTCTAACCCACAGGCGCCGTCTGCATCACACACCCCATACTCGAACGTGTCTTCACCGGTGAAACCTTCAGCAGGCGTATAGGTGTAGGAGCCATCATCAAATATTTCAACCGTACCGCCGTTGTCAGTAGCTACCCTAACCACGCCATCGACAAGCTCAACGCCTTGAACTTCACTAACAATCAGCGCTTCGCCCTCAGGGTCAACATCGTTAGTGAGCACGTTACCGTCGACGGAAGTATCAACCAGGGTAGTGTTTATGTCCGCTTCAGACACAATGCTATTGACCTCAACCAGAGAGGTTGCCAACGCGCTGGTGTTGCCCGCAATGTCAGTCAAAGTGAAGCCAAGTTCGCGAACACCACCCGTTGGGGTTAACAACTGATTGTCGTAGGTAATGCTCCGTACCAGCGCATTAAGGTCGGGTTCTGACATAACATCGGCGACGCTGTCACCGATTAGTGCGTTATTCACAACCGTAAAGGTTCCAGTAGCGCTGTTATAAGTAACATCAAAGGCAGACCCGCCTACCGCAACCGTAGTTGAGGCATCGGTATCAAGCGCAAAATCGGAACCGCCAATACTAACAATCTCGTTATTACCATCGAGCACGTTAGCCTGATCAACAACAATGGTTAAGGTTTGTAGATCAGCCTCGCCAAAGGCAGAGGTATCAGCCACTTCTGTGTTGCTCAGAGCAACCGCGCTTGAGCCGCCAACAAATTCAACACTGTGACCTCTGTTAAGATCTAGGGCGGCAACCTCAGAGTTTAAATCGATAACAGGCGCCTGGTTTTCACGGAAGTCCAGATCGTTAACCAACGGGATCGCATCGCTGCCATCCGCCGCCACGTTTTCGTTGGTGTCAGCCAGGTTATTCTCGACAACAGATACGCTTTCGCCAGATCCCTCGGTGGTTACATCATCGTCGTTAGGATCCCAGGTCGTCGTATTCGCATCCACCGCATCCAGCAATCCATCTTGATCGACATCGCCGGACGCACCGAGCGTTTCCTGATCAACGCCATGACCTGCTTCATCGATATCCAGCGCACCATCGTTGTCGCTATCAGAATCAAGGTAATCGGCGGTAGCATCAGAGTCGGTGTCTACCGGTGAGCTAACATCAGCTTGAGTTGCGGCTGCCGTCTCAGCGGTGACCTCTCTATTGTCATAGGCGTCGTCGAGACCGTCCTGGTTGGCATCTACACCTGTAGGCGCTTGATAGTCCGCCGTCGTCTGACTTTCTACGTTGTCGGTAATACCATCATTGTCGCTATCTATATCAAGATAGTTCGCTATTCCGTCCTCGTCGCTATCGACGA
>CAZFIA010000061.1:0-22226 GCA_964519335.1 uncultured Pseudomonadales bacterium | reverse complement strand
CAAAACCTCACCGGCAGAATCTATTCGAGCAAGGAGGCTCGCGTTCTCACGGGCTTCAGGCGAAACAAAAAATCGGGACAATGGTGGAAGCACAGATGCCAGCGGATAAAGTTCTGCACGCGCATGGGTTGCGTGTCGCAGTGACCGGTAGGCAGCCATCACCGGGTTATCGCTTGAACTCGACGCAACCAACCCTTCGATACTCTTTAAGGCTGCGTCTGTACTGTTGTTCAGCCGGGCAGAAAATTCAGCGAGATGCTCGGGCCAGGTAGCTTCTTGGAACTTGCTCTGCGCAACGGTCAGGGGCTCGAGCAGCGGTTCAATGTGCGTAACCAGCGTATCGAGCACCGGCGGATGCAAGTGTCGTCCTGCAAATTGCAGACTATCCAGAGCATTGAGCAAAGGCGCGAGCAGCGTGGTGGTCGCCTCGAGAACATTGGCTTGAGAATCAGAGTCTGCCATTACTATCCCCTCCACAAGATCAGCCCATAGCGTGACTACTAGCCTAGCCGAAGAGCGGATAAGTATCACACCAGTTTCTGCGCCGGGAATGCAGGGCTTGCGTGATAAGCTGCCCTTTTGAGCTCAGGAACGCCTCTGTGAGTGATGCGCCGTACTACCTGCCGTTGGCCAACGAGGTAGAGATATTTGAGGCCGCCTACGCCCAGCGCCTGCCGCTCTTACTCAAGGGACCCACGGGATGCGGCAAGACCCGATTTATCGAGTACATGAGCTGGAAGATCAAGCAGGACCTGATTACGGTCGCCTGCCAGGAAGACCTGACGGCCGCTGATCTGGTGGGCCGCTATCTGCTAACTAGTGGCGAAACCACCTGGAGCGATGGGCCGCTAACGCGTGCGGCGCGCAATGGCGCTATCTGCTATCTCGACGAGGTTGTAGAAGCTCGTAAAGACACCACCGTAATTATTCACGCCTTAACCGACCATCGGCGTCTGTTACCCATAGACCGTACTGGCGAGTTACTAGAGGCACACAAGAACTTTCTCCTTATTATTTCTTACAACCCTGGCTATCAGAGCGCGCTGAAGGATCTAAAACCAAGTACACGACAGCGCTTTGTCAGCATTGAGTTTGACTACCCCAGCCGCGAGCGCGAAGCACAGATCATCATGAGCGAGAGCGGCGCAGATGCCCAGCTTGCCGAACGTCTAAGCGTTATCGGAGAGAAAATTCGTAACCTAAAAGAGCACGGCTTCGAAGAAGGCGTAAGCACAAGACTTTTGGTTTACGCCGCAAGCCTCACGGCACAAGGGCTCGATGCCCGCATCGCTGCAGAGCACGCCATCACTCAGGCCATCACGGACGATGCGCTGGTTCACCAATCCATCGCTGACATCATCGACGCCGTTTTACCGCCCACCTCAACTTCTGGCTAGGTTATCCGGTGGCCACTCAAACAGATCTTGAAAGCCAGCATACGCAGGATAGTAACAACGATCAGCTGCTCGATGCGCTACCGCGTCTGACCCTGTTTGCTGAGGGCGTCATCGGCACTACGTTTCACGTTCTCCCACAAGAAGCCGCTCATCAAGAGCCCAGTGCCACCCAGCGCACCATCCTCTTGCCTGCACAACCTCTGACTCGGGAGCTAGCAGATCAAACAGCGAGCGCCGGGGCCTGGCGAGCGATAATTCTGCAACAGCTTGCTCCGCTGCTGTTTGGAACGCAGCGTTTTCAACTCGAGCGTCTTCTACAAACGCAGACGCAAGAAGAAGAACAAATCGCAAGTCTTTCGGGCCCCAGCCAACCAAACAACATAGACGCACGAACAGATATTCAAGGCGACCTACAAAAGTTTTTTAACCAAACCGACTACCCAGCTCTAAGCCGATACTTCTTCTACGCGCTCGAAGCCATTCGACACGATGCCTGCGTGCGTCGCGAATACCCCGGCATTGTGTCCCACCTCGAAAAGCTCAATCAAAGTCGTGTAAGCCGCGCGGCCGAGGATGGCTTTGCACCCGGTGCTGAATCTATGCCGCCCTCGGTTGCAGTAGTCTGCGAAGCCCTGTTGATGCTTGCTTGCGTCCCCGCAACCGATTCAAAGAGCTTCGCAACGCCTCCCAAAATCACATCCTTGCTAGCCGCGGCGGCTAGCTTGCGAAAACAGAGCAGCAGCGTGTATGACTCGGCACAACTCACTCAGGCGCTCTTGAAAACACTAAATCTCGCGGAAGGACAGGCCGATCCGACCTTACTTGAAGAGCTCGAGGCCACCGAACTGCCAGACAGTCATGTGGCAGAAATGGTGCAACAGGAAGAGGCCATAGACGGCCTGGAGTTTGATCTGTTTATGCTTGATGAAGAAATGGAGATGATTCCCGGTGACGAGCCGGGGTCCATCTCGATGATGCGCGAGCTTGAGAACGAGCGCGACACTCTAAAGCGTCGCATCGACATGCAGAAGGCACGCATGGCTCGCAGTCAGCCAAAGACAGACCAGAGCACCAGCCGCAGCTTCCTCTATGACGAATGGGATTACCTGCAAAAAAGTTATCTGCGAGGTTGGTGCAGATTGTTTGAACGGGAGCTCGAACCTGGCGATCCACAAGAACTCAAGGAACTTGAGCGTCGCGTTGGTGAACACGCTCGCCAGGTGCGACGCCAGTTCGAGCAGATTCGCCCCATTGCTCTTGAGCGAATCAAGCCTCTTGAAGAGGGGGACGAGATTTACCTTGATGCCTTGATCGATCACGAAATAGACCGCCGTACCGGGCATCAAAAAGAGGCGCGGGTATACAGCACCAATACGCGCAAGAAGCGTGAGATCGCCACGGCGTTTCTGGTGGACCTGTCAGCATCCACCGATGACGCGATCCCTGATCCCGAAGCTCCCGACGAACCAGACTACAACTTCGACGAGGACGATCCGTACGCCTTCGAAAACGAACCCTTAGTTCCCGAACCCCCAAAACGGCGCATCATCGACGTGCAGCGCGAAGCCTTGTGGCTAATGAGTCAGGCGCTTAAGAATCTGGGTGACGACTTTGGCATTTACGGTTTCTCGGGCTACGGTCGCGATGAAGTAGAAATTTTCCTGGTGAAAGAACTCGGGCAGGCGCTTAGTTCGCGTGTGCTGCAAACCGTGATGAACATGCAACCCCGCCGCAGCACACGAATGGGGCCAGCCATTCGTCACGCCGTAAAAAAATTGCGCGGCCGCGAGGCCGGTCGGCGGATACTTATATTGGTGTCCGATGGGTTTCCACAGGACAGCGACTACGGACCCAACCGCGGTGACCACGAATACGGGGTGCAAGACACGGCCAAGGCGCTGCTTGAGGCGCAGTCGGCCGGTGTCGAAACCTTCTGTATCACGGTGGATACATCCGGACATGACTACCTGAACAGGATGTGTCCAGAGCAGCGTTACATGGTAATAGAAGAAATCGAAGAGCTGCCGAGTGCACTCACAAAGGTGTATCGACGACTCGCTTTTTAATTTGCCTCTGGCACGGTTGCGGCAGTGTCGGCAAAACTGCCCTGCAGCAAAAAATGTCCGATCTGGCGGTGAATTTCAGGGTTGTTCATCATGAACGTATGCCCCGCTTGCACCTCGAGATGGTCACTCATACCGGCCACGCGGGTGCTCGCCACGCTTACCTTGCCGTCATTTGGCGCGGCAACGTGACGTCCGAGAAACCCGCGTTCTTCGCCAACGCCGGCGATAACCCCGAGCTCGAACGGCACCGGCGGCAAGCTGCGCCAAACAGCATTAGCGCCCGTACCCAGCTGTGAGCCGGCCGGACCGTTATATGCCCTAAACACAATGGTGGCACCAATTCTGTCAACCAGCTCGCTGCCGTTATTGGGTGGGCCAAGCATCACAGCCCGGCCAAATTCTGTCTGGGTATCCTGTACCCACTTGCGCAACAAAAGGCCACCCATTGAATGGGTTACAAAATCGATCTTGTGAGCCGGCACACCTTGTTGCACGCAGCGTGCAAAGCCAACGCCCACCATTTTGCTGAGTTCTTCTACGGGCTTGCTGCGACTCGGGTAGCCCTGGTTAACAACCTGCCAACCGTTCTCGCGTAAATAGTCACCAACGGGGCGCATCGAACGATGAGTACGCGCCAGGCCATGCAGCAAGACTGCGCAACGTGGCTGTTCATTAGGTTGCTGCACAGCGTTGTCTATCGAATGTCCCGCCGTGCAGAATAGGAAAACGCCGATAGCGCCCGTGACTGCAAGAATACGCGACGTCTCATAACACCAATACCCACTCACTCGTCATCCACTTCGATCAAAACGGAATGAGGAAACTTCACCGTAAACGTAGAACCTTTGGTGGGTTCACTGACTACCCCCACCTGGCCGCCATGCCGCTCTACAACCGTTTTAACAAATCGCAGACCCAGGCCCGAGCCGCGCTGCACTACAATTTCGCGGACCTTGGATCGATAGTAAGGTTCAAAAACACGGTCAATATCTACCGCCGGAATACCGTAGCCCTGATCAATCACCGCACAACAAGCATCCTGGTTAGCATCTAAGCCTACGCGCAGGGTAACCTTGGTATTCGCCGGCGAATACTTCACCGCATTGGTAAGCAGATTCACAAGCGCTCGCTCGAGTAACTCACCGTTACCTTTCATCCACAAGCCGTCGTCATCTACCCGATCATCAAACTCCAGCCGAACATTTTTCGCAGCACCTTGCTCAAACACCTGCTCGAGCGCATTGGTAGCGATGGTGCCTAGTTCCACCTCATAGAGGTCCATATCTTCCGAATTTTCAACTCGTGACAGCTGCACAAACTGCTCTGAGACGTTCAACGAACGCATCGCATAGCTTTCTATCTGATTAAGCAGTTTTTCCTTCTGGGCGCTCTCTGACAGCTTTTCCGCGTCGGATGGGTTCGACCGAATTAACGCAAGAATAGACACCATTGGCGAACGCAAATCGTGGGAAAGAAAGGCTAGCGCTTCTTCTCTTTGGCGCTGGGCTAATCTAATTTCGGTGACGTCGGCTGCTGTCATTAGCCAATAACCCTTCAACTCTTCATCAAGACGCAAGGGCGCGCAGTCGAGCAACATGCGATGCGTCGCTGATTGCGCCTCAAACGACTCCGACTGGCCTTCAACAACCACGCGATACACCAGATCTTTCCAACTCACTGTATCGGGCGCATCTACATGGTCTGCGATACTTAGAATGTTGTCTTCCACATCAATTTGAGTGAGTTCTGTAAACGAGCTATTGACGTATTCAACCACACCTCCAGTGCCAATTAGGCAGACTCCGCTGGTAATCTGCTCCAGACTCTTCATGTTCACATCACGGATGGTGCGGACATCATCCGCTACCAGATTCAGCTGGCCAATCTGAGCGTTAAGGCGCTCGATGGGCGCATTTCTGCGTCCGCCAGAATCTTCAGTATCGCGCAAAACGCCTTGCACAAAGCTCTGTTCCTGATCGCTAAAGGTCTCGTCACGCTCCAACACCAACTCAAAACGCCGAGCACCATGCGATACCTGACTGCGCAACTGCGAGCGACCAGTTGGCAACCGACGCACAGTGGTTTGCTGCTCGTCAGAGCCATCATGCGCCAACACCTGAGATCGCTGCTGCGCGCCCAACAGCGTTGCTACGTGCGACATCACGGTATTCAGTCGAGCGTTGTCGATTGAGGTAAAGCCAAGCGCCAGCCGCTCAGCTCGAAAACGCTGGATTTCCAGGCTGACAAACCGCCAGGCCAGTTCTAGACGGCGCCAGCTCCACAGCGGATAAGTTAGTGCGGCTGCAACTGCCGCTGCACTAAGCGGTACATAAATTCGACCAAAATAGAGCAACAGGTAAAACAGCACTATAGGGACGAGTGCAAAGGCAATGGTAACCAGCAACATTGAGCCCGGTAACAGCCGCGGAAGAACAAGCGGTGGAACCAGACTCAAAAGTAGTACCAGAATGAGAGCGGGCCATTTTGGCGCGTTCTCAATCAAGGTGCCTTGCCGAACAGCGGCCAATACGTTTGCGTTAAATTCAACACCGGACATGGGTCTAGTGCGTCCAGATACCGGCGTTGTTACCCAATCGGACACCCCCGTGGCCGTAAGACCAATCAGTACTGTTTTATCGCGCAGCATGGCTCTTGCGCGGTCTTCAGTTTCGCTTGCAAACAGAGTCTCGGGCGACACAAAAGCAAACGAACCGGGTTCCCCCACAAACGGCACCCTTCGATAGTCACACCTAATGTTCTGCAACGAAAACTCAGGAACATCGCAATTGGCAACCGGACGATCTTCTTCATCCAATCCGCGAGACTCCATCGCGAGCACAATGTGCGGCCAATAGGGCTCGCCAATACCTTGAAACAGATGCACGCCTCGACTAATGCCATCATCGTCCAGTTCGGGGTGAACATGACCCAAGGCTTCAGCAGACTCTATAAACTGCGGCAGCGGCAAAACCTCGATGAGCTGTCCCGCATCCGTTAGCGCATCAATCACCATTATTAGCCCGAGGCCCGGCAGATCTCCTAGTGCAGAGCTAAGCTCGATGTCTGCATCACTGGTGGTGGGTTCGCTGTAAACAATATCAACCAGAACCTCGCGCGGCTCTGCGGCAGCAATGGCTCGAAACAGACGCGCCTGTTCTGGACGCCGCCAGGGCCAACGTCCAAAACGCTGCAGACTCTGCTCATCAATCCCAACAATGACTACGTCATCAGGAACCGGCCCGCCCAATAGCGTGACAACCCGATCATAGAGTCCTCGATCGAGCGTGGTCAGCCAATTGTTATGGGTCGCGAGGCCCGCAAAGCCAACAACCACCACAACGAGCACTACCAGCTCAAGCAGCAACGCCGATCGCTGTTGCAGCTTCTTCATATAACTACGGAGGGCCTAATATTTAGGCTGATACAGAATCGTAGAACCAGCAAACCCGCTTAGAGGGCGAGCACGAGGGCAAGCAGAACCCCGCCAGCACCCCAGAATGCGCCTCGCCGTTTAGTCTCCTCTTGGACAGCAGTGGCTGTTTCGCCTTCAACTTGTCCGCTGCGCGCCTGCACGCTTACGTTGTAAGAGTCATCAGTCAAACCCTGCAACTGAAGTTTCGTGTCGTCCGTGGTTTCGACGATCGGCGAACCACCGCCAGAGGGCGTGGCAACAACCCTATAATCGACCGCGCCATCTACCGCTTGCCAGCTAACATCGAGATTAGGTTGCCGACGGAGTTTTCTTAGTTTCAGGTTGGCTGGTGCTGCCAGAGAAGATTGAATGGTGAGGGCCTGGGTGGCTTCGAATCCTTGCAATCCACTCGCCGCAATACCACGGACCCCAAAAACATAACTGCCGGGGGTGAGACTAGCCAGAGCAAATTCTGGTGATGCTACTGAAGCACCTGACAGTACCTCTGAGAGATCGGGCCCTGAGTAAATCTGAACCAAATAGTTGGCTGCGCCTGCAACACCTGCCCACTCCAGAGATTCGTGACCGCCATAACTGCGAGCAGCGTTCAATAAAGGCGGCTCTAGAAGTTCTTCGACCACTACGCCGTCAGAACTAGATTTCAGGCCCAGGCCTTTGGTTACGTCCGTCGAGCCGGTGGCACTTATGTATTCGACCGCGCCGCCTGTTGTTTCAACAAAGCTTGCATCGCCGTCGGCACGCGTTCTGAACTCAGTACCGCGGACTGCTGCCACGCCCAGCGGCGTCGATATTCGGTACACCGAACCCGGGCCATTTTGGGGTCTAACTTCTGACGCACCTGCACCGCGGGTAATTCGAACTCGTGAATCCACCATGCCGGTATCTTTGTAGGCGCTTAACGTATCAAACACCACCTCAGAATCTGGACCAATTCGCATCACAGAGTTGTCAGCAAACCTAATGGTTACGTAGCTGCTTTCGCCTGTGACGAGCGTATCGCCAATCGCTAGTGAATCTCCTCGGATAAGCGACTTTTCTTCACTGCTGCCTGCAGACCTATACCGAGTGTCGCCAAGGGTATAGATAACGTTGACAGCCGCTGGAACTTCAATGAGCCACTCCAGTGGAAAGCGCAATGTCGAACCGGGGACCAACCGGGTGGGTTGCGCAAGCCCATTATGTTTCGCCAAATCCATCCAAAGCGTGTGCTGACCGCAGTATTTATCAGAAAGCTCCCACAGCTTGTCGCCCGGACGCACGGTGTAGAGCCAATCGGCGGCCGCCGCTCTTGGGGCAAACACCGCGGAAAAAAGGCCTATCAGCAAACTAAACGCCAGCAACCAGAGGATGCTCCGCCGGCTAGCAATCACCGGGCTTCGGCTAGCACCCTGTGGAGATAGCCGTTCAGCCCCCGAGCTCAGCCCTCGCGGCGCCTGAAGAACCTGGGTCTGAAAAATCCGTGCTTGAGATACCATATATAGTCGCTCCGAGAAGTGCCGGGCGCTTAAACTGTTAGTTTGAGTCTAGATTCAAAGGGGTCAAGGCACCGACTCTAGCCGGCCACCACCTCCAATTCGCGCTCGACCTGCTCAAGTCGATAGCCATGCTGATAAACGGTCTTTATGCGAAACCCGTTTTCAGGAGAAATGGCAAGGCGTTTGCGTACTCGCGACACATGAACGTCTACGGTCCGGGTATTCACACCCGTAACTCGCCAGACATCACGCAATAGCTGTTCGCGCGACACCAAACGCCCGGCTCGCTGAAACAGATAATGGGCTACTTCAAACTCTCGTGCTGTGAGCCGAACGTCCTCTTCGCCCATCGTCACCGTCTTGTTTTCCAGATTAAATTTGTACTGGCCAAACTCGGCTTCAAGTTCGGCGCTGCCAAGCCGCCGGCTCAGCGCATGAATACGGGCCAGAAATTCGGCTTTCGAGGCACGCTTTACCATGTAATCGTCAGCACCAGAGGAAAGCGCCTCAACAATGTCGTCTTCGGCATCCCGCTGGGTAACAAACAGCACCGGCACGTGCCAGTTAATGGTGCTGCGAATAATCTTTAGTACTTCTACGCCCGTGGTATCCGGCAATTCCCAGTCGAGTACCAATAGGTCGAAGTCTGAACGATCGAGTCGATTAAGAAACTCTTCGCCGGTGGCGGCGTGCTCGCATTGATTACCAGACTCAGCCAGCCAGGATTTGAGCAAATCTGCCTGCGCCTGATCGTCTTCTAACAAAATGACGTTCATATGTACCTACCTCCCATCAATACCCAGAATACCGTGACATCAAGGGCAGTTCGCCCAAATGCCTGAAAACGGCAAGTCTGTTTACCCTGAATTTACAAACTACGCCCAACCAGCGCCGTCAGCAACCGCCAGCTGAATCTTGAGCTAAAATAGTCACCTGAAGGCGGGTGTAGACTTGTTTTGGCACCATTGTAGAATGCCTAACACTTGTCTAATTCGAATGTAGTACTTCAAGACGCTCTCAATCAGAAACCTACTCTCCAAGTAAAAAAGGGACAGCAACCATGACTGCACTAACCACCATCGAAGGCATCGGACCGGCTTACGAAGAAAAGCTCAAATCTGCCGGGATCAACAGCTGTGAAGAACTGCTCGAGAAAGGCTCGAATCCACAGGGCCGCAAAACGATCGAAGAAGCCTCAGGCATCGGCCATGCGCTGGTTTTGAAGTTCGTAAACCACTCTGATCTATGCCGAATCAAAGGGGTGGGTGGGGAGTACTCCGAACTATTGGAAGCAGCGGGCGTTGATTCAGTGCCTGAGCTCGCCCAGCGGAATGCAGCCAACCTGACAGCCGCGATGGCCAAGTGCAACGAAGAGAAAAAACTGGTGCGCGCTCTGCCTTCTGAGAAGTCAGTGACTTCCTGGGTTGAGCAAGCTAAAGAGTTGCCTCGGGTAGTTACGCACTCCTAGGGACACACTTTTAGTTGTTCACTCAATTGTTCATTTAGTTGTTCACTGAGCTTTACAACTAGAACGCCAACGAAAATAATTGCCGTCGGTAGGCGACACCCGCCGATCGGAAATAGTAGCCATTGTAACTGTGGCTAAAAAGGGGCCCTCCTGGGGCCCTTTTTTTGTAGCTCAACTTTTTTGCAAATGCAGATTTGATACAAGAGTTTTACACCAAATCTTTTGAATCAGCGCCCTAGTCTAAGGATAGTACGGCATGACCAGCGAAGACCTAATTCTCGGCGCAGCCAATGGCAAGCTTATCGAACAGCTTGGCAGCATGAGCAATCGCCACGGTATCATTACCGGTGCAACAGGCACCGGTAAAACCGTTTCGCTCCAGGTGCTGGCCGAAGGATTTTCGAAACTCGGCGTGCCGGTATTTGCAGCCGATATAAAAGGCGATCTCTCCGGGCTCGCCGAAACCGGTAATCCTCACAAAAAAATCGACGAGCGACTCGCGCGGATCCCACTGCCTGAATACAACCAGCGTGGCTACCCCACCCTTTTGTGGGATGTGTTTGGCGCCTCTGGACACCCTATTCGCGCCACCGTATCCGAGATCGGCCCGCTGCTTCTGTCGAGCCTACTGGAACTCAACGATACACAGACCGGCGTGCTGTACGCGGCCTTCAAGCTTGCCGATGACGAAGGCCTGCTGCTGCTCGATCTGAAAGACTTGCGCGCCCTGCTCAATCACATGGGCCAAAACAATAAGGATTTGCAGCTCGACTACGGCAATATTTCAAAAGCCTCTATCGCCGCGATTCAACGCCGCTTGCTTGTACTCGAAGAGCAGGGTGCAGAGGCGTTTTTGGGCGAGCCCGCCATCGCGTTAAAAGACCTGATGCAAAAAGACTTCGGCGGTAACGGCGTTATCAGCATTCTGGACGCAACCCGTCTTACCCAGGAATCACCGCGGGTATACGCCACTTTCCTGCTGTGGCTCTTGTCTGAAGTTTTCGAAGAACTTCCCGAGGCGGGCGACTCAGAGAAGCCAAAGTTTGTAATGTTCTTCGATGAGGCGCACCTGCTATTCAACCGCGCGCCTGAGCCGCTACTCGACAAGATAGAACAAGTCGCACGGCTCATTCGATCAAAAGGTGTTGGGATCTTCTTTATCACCCAGAGCCCACTGGACTTGCCTGACAATGTTCTGGGGCAGATGGGCATGAAGATTCAGCACGCTTTGCGCGCCTACACGCCGAAAGATCGCAAAGTAATACGCGCCGTTGCCGACAGCTTCCGCGCCAATCCAGAATTCGACACAGAAGCCGTTATCACCGATCTGGGTACCGGTGAAGCGCTGGTATCTGTACTCGATACAAAGGGAGCACCGCAACCGGTGGAGCGAACACTTATTCGCCCACCGGAATCACGCATAGGCCCACTCACCAAAGCTGAGCGTAAAGCGAAGCTATCCGATTCACCTATGGCCGGCAAATACGATGCCGGCGTTGATCGCGAGTCGGCTTACGAGCTGTTGCGCGAACGCGCCGACAAGTTGGCTGAATCGCAGGAGAAACAGAAAACAGAATCCCAAATGAGTAGCGGCGTCGCTGGATTGAAAAAGTCCAAACGACGCAGTACTCGACAAACTCCGGGCGAAGCGATGCTTAAGAGCACGCTTCGTTCCGTAGGCTCAACGCTGGGCAGAGCCCTGGTGCGCGGTCTACTTGGATCATTCAGACGTTAACTCAATAGAACCCCAATTCCGGCGCTTATGAAAAGCCTCGCAACCTAGAAAGGAAAAGTCGATGAACAATTCGTATCCACAACAACTGCCTCAGCGTGCTAATCGCTGGGCGGCACGCCTATTGGCCGCCGCCACGGTGGTGGTCACTGCGTCTGCCTCGGCAGACGTAATCACTATGAACAACGGCGACCGCATTAGCGGTGTTGTCGGCAACATCACCAGCGGCCAGGTCACAGTGACTACTGCCTATGCTGGCGACGTTGTCGTCGCCATGGCTAGCGTTGCCGACATCCAAACCGACGGTACTTATGACCTTACCCTCAATTCTGGCGACAAGGTTTCTGGTCAGCTTGTGCAAAACGGCCTGTTGGTTAACGGCAACGTGCGTCCGGTACAAATCGAAGACGTTTCACTACTTGCGCCCCCTCCGAGCAACGATCCAGTCTGGACCTCACGTGTTGACGTGTTTGCTACCTTTTCGAACGGCAACACTGACACTCAAACGCTCAGCATTCTGGGTAGCTCTCAGTACAACCACGGCATCGCCGGCAGAAACGAGCACCGCTTAACTGCTTTCTGGGGAGACGCGGAAGCCGACGGCACAACCACCCAGGAAGTATTCGAATTAGACTACAACTATCGACGCTATCTGCGCGACAACTGGTTTGTGGGCGCATACGGAGAATTCTTCAGAGACGGACTGAAAGAAGTAAACAGCCGGATTACGGTGGGCGCGACAGCAGGCAAGCTGTTCTGGGACAACGCACTGGGCCGACTCTCAGCCGAGGTGGGCATCGCATACGTGTTTGAGGACCTTGGTGCTTTAGATGGCGGCGAAGCGTTGGGCAGAGAGAACAACCCCGCTCTGCGCTGGGCGCTTAACTACAACCGTTTCCTAAACACAACGACTGAGTTCTATCACAACAACGAAATACTCGCGATTTTGGGTGGTGGCCGCGGTCAGGTCTTTAACTCGTCAACCGGATTTCGGTTTAACTTTTCGGATCAGCTGTCCGCAAGCATACGGGCCGATCTGCGACACGAGACCGATCCGCCAGAAGGCGCGCATAACTCCGACATCACCTATGCCCTTGGCCTAGGCTATTCGTTCTAACGAAGATCGATAGAGGAAATCGGTAAGGAAGAATGGGCGACCTAGTCGTCGCCCATGATTCCAAAGATGTTCAAAAGAGACATCAAGATATTGTAGATCGACATGAAGAGTGCGGTGGTAGCCAGGATGTAGTTGGTTTCGCCGCCATTCACGATCTCGCCGGTCTGATAGAGAATGAGCGCGCTCATGACCAGCACAACAAAGCTTGAGATCACAAGACTCAAGGTTGGTGGCAGCGCAACACCAAATAGTTGCATACCGATATAGACGAAGCACAGCCCAAACATGATCAGACAGCCGGTGATCACAAAGCCGCGCAGAAAGCTCATGTCCGCTTTAGTCATAACGACGTACGCCGAAAGGCCCAAGAACACAAAAGCGGTTAAGCCAAATGCCTGGGTTACCATCGCGGCGCCATTGGCCCCTTCGAGGTAGTAGCCAACAATTGGTCCCAGTTGTGCACCAAGAAATCCGGTAAACAGAAAAATCGACAGCAAGCCCCAGCCGCTATTGGCTGTCTTGTTAACCAGGAACGAAAGCCCCAAAAAAATCCCGAAGAAAAACATGAATGGCAGCGGCGCCATATTGAGCGCCATCGCCACGCCGCCCGTCAGAGCTGCAAAAGCAAGCGTTGCCGAGAGCAGCATATAGGTATTCTTGAGTACCTTGTTGGTAGCTAGCTCGCCACCGGACGGTGCCGCAACTGCACCGTTAAATTGTTCGTTTGCCATTGTCCTTGGGTACCTTAATTAGCAAGTTCTTGAATCAAATCAGATTACAGCCCCCTATATAGAGGCGCAGGCCCAATTATTCAAGTCTGAGCCTGTGTGAACTTTGTCACATACCGCAATATTATTGTTATTTATCAATAGGTTAGCTGAGGAAGCAATTTCCACTTGCCCCCTTCGACCCAGCCGGTTTTACTGCCTCGCAGAGTGCCCTTTTTTAGGTACTGAATTTAGTCAAACAATAATACTGGGAGAGAATCCATGCTTGGATACACAACTATTGGTGCTTCAGACCTCGACAAGTCCTGCGCGTTTTACGATGCGTTGCTTGGCGAGATTGGTGGCAAACAACTAATGGGGATGGACCGCATCAAGTTCTACGGCACAGGGCCCGATGCGCCCATGCTTGCGGTATGTATTCCCTACGATGAAGGCAAACAACACCAGGGCAACGGCAACATGGTCGCCATTCCCGCGGACCGACCCACGGTAGATAAGCTGTATGCCAAAGCCCTTGAATTGGGCGCAACCGACGACGGTGCACCGGGCGAACGCAACCCCGTGTTCTATGGCGCTTATGTTCGAGACCCTGATGGAAACAAGCTGTGTTTCTATGAAATGAAAATGGGTTAATAAACTAAAGTGGGCTAACTCGCCCACCAAGTGATCCGGCATCAGGCCGGGTCACTGCTTAATGATCTGCCAAAAAACCCCGCACCTGCGCCATCGCGGCGTCACGAACCTCATCCTCTTTCCACTGCTCTATGTACAAAACATCTGGCGCTAGATCTCTGATGCGCTGTGAGGTTTCGCGCGGGTGATAAATGTCGTTGCCTTCAAGAACACACAAAGGTGTTGTACAACTGCGCACAAAATCATCGCCAACGTTAAACAGAAATTTATCGCCGTCGTACATGTTGCTGCGAAACTTGTTCCAGTCCGAATCGCTAATACTCATATTGGCTTTAAGATCATTCGCCCAACCATCAAACATGTCGTAGAAGGTTTCACGGTTTGAAGCATCAGCCATTAGACCAATAGACTGGAACAACACCGCAGACATCACACGATCCTTGGCTTGTTCGATTAATCCCATGGCGTAGGGCCCACCAATACACATGCCCATAACATGAAAACGGTCAACACCAAGGTGATCCATTAACGCCAGTTGATCTGCCGTGTAGGTGTGCCAACCATCGGCGCCAGAAACAGCCCCCGTAGATTCTCCTGCGTTGCGCTGATCCATCGCGATCACACGATAGGAGGAGGCGAGTTCTTCAATAGGATTCCAGGCCATGGCCAGCCAAAAACCAATTGCAGAGCGCATACCGCCGGGGGCAATCAGTAATAACGGCGTGCCGGTTCCGGCTTCCAGATAGTGAAGACGGGCGTTATTCGTTTCAAAGTAAGGCATGAGTTAAGACTCCTCCTTAGTTAAGTATAGATTCCATTCGATCAAAAGCCTGTTCAAGATCACGCTGGGGCACGGTAAGGCTCAAACGTACGTAGCTGTTTGCGCTTGGCCCAAAACCGCTGCCAGGAATCGTTGAGATCCCGGCCTCGTTCAACAACCAATGCGCAAAGGCATCGCCCGAATTAGCCACCTGCTCACCATTTAGCATGACAAACATACCCGCAGGCGGCACAAAACAATCGAGTTTCTTGATGCGCTTAATGCGCTCAACAACATAGTTGCGGCGCGTCTCATAGGAGCGACGCATTAACTCCACTTCTTCTGCGTCGTTAGCCAGAGCAAATTCAGCCCCATCTTGTACAAACTGGCAAACTCCAAAAAAGGCGGCACCCGACATATTGGTGAGTGCTTCAGTCATTGGCACGTCTGCTACCGTCCAGCCAATTCGCCAGCCTGTCATCGCGTGAGATTTCGACAGTCCATCGACAACTACAATATTGGATAGATCCTCCGTGCACTTCAGCATCGAGATATGCGGTGCATCAAAGGTGATCAGCGAATACACCTCATCGCAGACCAGCCAAAGGTTACGATTGCGACATTCTATGGCCAGTCTCCGTAACGTTTCGGGACCGATCAAATTGCCGCAAGGGTTACCAGGCGTGTTTACCAATACGGCCCTGGTGTTGGGCTGTACCGCATCAAGCAGCTCATCGACATCCAGTTCAAACCTGGGAGCACTTAGCGCAACATGCTGTATCTCTGCGCCAATGGCATCAAACACCCCCTGATAGCCTATGTACATAGGCTCGGGAACCAGCACACCGTCGCCTTCGTTCAGCACGCAAGAAAACACGCCAAACAACGCAGCCGTGGCGCCAGGAAAAATCACAATCTGATCACGCGTGAACACGCGGCCGGTACTCTCTGTTTCGAGCTGGGCAATCGCGTCACGCAATCCGTCTTCTCCAGCGGCTGGCGAGTAATGCGTGCGCCCCGCATTCATCTGAGCAACAACATGTGCGGCAATGTATTCCGGCGTGTCAAAGTCGGGGTCACCTACGCTGAGCACAATGATGTCTTCGCCGTTCGCTTGTCGCGCGAGCGCGTCGTAGTGAACCTTCCAAACATCGCCGCCGGGCTGTGCCAGACGCTGCGCCTGATTGGAAAATCCAGGTGCCTCTAGGCCAGGTGCGTTTAAATCTGAATGATCAGTCATACCACTGGCCACTAGGTTGAGTGATCAGCTTATCTTGCTGCACCAGAACAATCGACGGACCCACAATCGCAGCGTGATCACGTAGCGTTGTTTCCAGTGCGGCGAAGGTTTCCGGCGCGCTAAACGGCACTGAGTATGCCCGAGCAATCAGACCAAAGTCGGGTGCAGATATAACCGTAGACTCTGTAGAGACCGCCCGACCGCGCAGGCTGTTCTCGATTTCCTCGTAACCGCGGTTCTGCCATATCAATAAGGTCACCGGCAGCTTTTGGTCCACAGCTGTTGCTAATTCTGTAAGGGTAAACTGCGCACCTCCGTCGCCAATCAATGCAAGTACCGGCTCATCCAGTGCGGCCGCCGCACCGACGGCCGCCGGAATCGAATAACCCAGAGTTCCAAAGCCGGTCACCGAATGAAAGTACCGCCTGGGCCGCAGCGGCTCGTACTGCCAGGTTGCGTAATAGGTAGGGCGTGTCGAATCACCCACCACACAGGTGTCGCCTAACGCTCGGGTGACGGAGGCAAAAAATTCGGCCATCTGCGGATGCCAATGGGGTTCCTTTAGCGCTTCTGCACGCAACCTCTGCGCCCGCTTCGCACCAGATGAAGCAACCCGATCGCGTGCTGCGCGGGCGCTTTGACCAGTGGCAAGGTCTAGACCCAGCGCCACCCCCTGCGCGGCTGCGCGCGCATCAGCACAGAGCCTGAGATCAGCGTGCTGATTGCGTTCAAGTTGGGCTTCATCAATATCTATTCGCAACAGTTTGCCCGAAAAGCCTGGCTCTCCGTTCATTAACAAATCGTAATCGGTTTCGCCAAATTCTGTGCCTACAGCCAGCACAACATCCGCCTTGTTCAGTGCCGCGCGCGTACAGCCAAGTGACGGACTGCCACCAACAGCCAGCGGATGATCCGGCGGCATCAAACCTTTGGCATTGGCGGTAGTAATTACCGGCAGGTCGAGTTCTTCTGCAATGCTGCACCATTGGTCCGCCGAACCTACAGCGCCGCCACCGCACAGCAGCAAAGGTTCGCTCGCATTGCGAAGCGCCTCTACCATGCGACCAAGTGTGTGCCGCTGCGTCCGGTCTAATTTCGACGACCTTTCCACGCCAGACTGATGACGATTCTTTGCGGCGGCTAATGAAGATTCCAGAAGCTCAAGCGGCAACACCTGCTCCATAACATCCATAGGTATTTGCAGGTGCACCGGGCCAGGTCGCATCGTTTCAAAAATTTCGAACGCAGTGGCAACATGCTCGATCAGCATGGCGGGGCTATCAACTTGCAAGCTCAGCCTACAGAAGTTGCTTGCCGCAGCTTGTTGATCAGGCAGCTCGTGAAGTTCGCCAAGCCCTTTCCCCAGACTCTGGGTTGCAGCAACCGCGGTAACCACCAATACCGGAATAGAATCTGCCAGTGCCTGGCCAAGGGCAGTGGCTGCGTTCAGCAAGCCAGGGCCGCTAATAAGAAAACACACACCAGGTGCACCGCTGGCGCGGGCGTAGCCATCCGCCATAAAGCCCGCACCTTGTTCGTGTCGCGTGGTGATATGCGAAATACTGGAAGCGCTAAGCCCGCGATACAGCTCCAACGTATGGTTGCCGGGAATGCCAAACACATGCCGAACGCCGTAGGCCTCAAGCAGAGCAGGCAGAGCCTCGCCACAGCGCGGCCCCAACTCAGCACTCATATGGCACCACTACTCCGCCAATCGGCAATTTGCTGTTCGCCGAAACCAAGCTCGTGAAGCACCTGGTCTGTATCGCCACCCAGGTCAGGAGCGGGGCCTTGCACCACGGGCTTATCAACACTGGTTGTGTGGGCTGCAGAAACTACTTGCGCCATATCACCACCTCCCAAATCAGTTTGGGTAAACACCGGTCGGGTAGCGAGCTGCGGATCGGCCGCCACACCCGCATAGTCACGAATGCTTGCAACCGGAACACCGGCGGCTTCAAAAGCACTGAGCCAGTGCTCTGTTGTCTTCGACTGAAACAGCGGATTCAATAGCGCATTCATATCTGAAGTTCGCTCGATGCGCACTTCGGGCGAACCAAATTCAGAATAGCGTTCCATCAGGTCGAGCACTTCAAACAGCGCTTTCACCTGCGGTTCTTTCAAAGCAACCACCTGCACAAAGCCGTCAGATGATTCAAAAACGTTAGCGGTGGGTGCACGCGTGGGCGACCGATTGCCCATGAGTTCGGGTTGCAAGTCATTTACCAGATAAGCGCTCATCTGCGGAGCCTGCAACACCATGGCGGTATCCATCATCGCAACGTCTACAGCCTGCCCCTCACCCGTGGCCAGTCGCCGATACAATGCGGCCGAAACGGCAAAGGCGGTGTTCAGCGCGGTGGCCATATCCACCGGCATATAACCCGTTCGCGTTGGTCCGGTTTGTGGATGGCCATTGATCGCCATCATGCCCGATGCCGCCTGAATGGCGCCGTCGTAGGCGGGCAGATGCGAGCTGGGGCCGGTTTGGCCAAATCCGGAAACGGACGCATAGATGATGTCTGGTTTTAGCGCCCGAACGGCGTCGTAGTCGTAGCCAAGCCGCTGCATAACACCCGGCCTGAAGCCCTGAATAAACACATCCGCCGTGGGTATCAACCGCTCAAGCACAGGACCCGCTGCCGCCCCTTTCATATCAAGGGTGATGCTCTTCTTACCGATGTTGCAGGTATAGAATGACGGCGACCCCTTCTTGCCAGCCATCAGGTTACGCGTCATATCACCCGTACCCGGCGGCTCAACCTTGATCACTTCGGCGCCGTGCTGAGCAAGCTGCTGGGTCGCAAAGGGCCCGGCCAGCACCTGCGTAAAATCGACAATCCGAATGCCTGCGAATGGCTGAGCCATAACCTGTTTCCTGCCCTAATTACTGACGGTTGCAACTTTTCACCGCTTCAACTTTTCACGGCCTCGGCGGGGGATTACCATAAACGTACCTAAGGCTCTGCGCTATGCGAGCAGGCTTTCACAAAGGAACTTCCGCCCTTTACTTCCACCCCTACTTCCTACCCCTAAGAGAGGGAATTCTATGGACATCAAGGTTCTGGGACATCTACCGCACTTCAACCTCAATACGCTGCGCCTACTGAGGACTCTGTTTCTGGCATGCACCCTATTTTCAGGCCTATTGGGATGCCAGTCCCAGCCCGGCGCACCGGTGGTCGACGCAACGCCTGGCGTATTAACCGCTGACCAACCGATTCCGCCCGAACTCCAGGCACTCATCGACGAATGGAGTGACCCCGCCATCCAAACCGTCGCGCCATTTCAGATTTTCGATAACCTCTACTACGTGGGCATCGACTGGGTGGCCGCCTATGTTCTCGAAACTTCTAAAGGCCTGATCCTGATCGATAGCCTCTACGGGCCCTGGGTTGAGCCCATGATCGACTCTATAAGTTCACTGGGTCTTGACCCCAACGACATTCGCTACGTGCTTGTTACGCACGGTCACTTCGACCATGCAGGGGGGGCTGCGGAGATAAATCGTCGATTTGGTGCAACCGTTGTGATGACCGAAGAAGATTGGGCACTGGCACGAGAACCTGCAGCAGTAGCTGCGTTTGCAATGGACGTTCCGCCAACTGGCCAGACGGCAGAAGACGGCGACATCATCGAGCTTGGTGACACCCGCATTGAATTGTTCAAGACACCGGGACACACCGAAGGTGTGCTATCGATGCGCTACCAGGTAAAGGACGGTGCAAAGAGCTACACCGCCGTTACGCTAGGTGGAGTTGGTTTGAATTTTGATGGCGTGGAGCGGACGGAGAGTTATTTGCGAAGCTACGATCGAATACAGTCTGACATTGCGAAAAATGCCAGCGTTAGCCTACCGAATCACGCTCGCATGGGCCGCGTATTTGAGCGCGCAAAAGCCCTTAAAAATCGCAATCCAGGCGAACCGCATCCTTTTGTAGACTCAGAGAGTTTTCAACGTGATCTTTCAAGTTATGTTGAGCGCGCTGAAGAAAAGCTAGAGAACGAAAAAAATGGCACGGCAAAAAGCGCGCTGGATCAGCTGACCGGTAACTGATTTACTGGCTATTAATTGGCTGGTTTTGACTAGCAGCCACGTTGTTAGCTGGCTTGGGAACAAGCAAAATCATAACGGCCGAAGCTAGATTAAGGGCCGCAATGACCATGATCGCTCCATCGTAATTACCCACTACATCGTAGTAGTAGCTCGACAACAGCGGGGCCGATGCACCCATCACCATCGTGATCGGCAAGGCCACTCCGCGAATTGAACCCAGATAACGGCGCCCAAAGTACCCCGCCCAAATCACCTCCTGCAACGGGATCATGCCTCCCCAGCCCATGCCGAGGCCTATGTAGCCAGCATACAACCAGGCCAAGCTACCCTGACTTTGGCCATACACAATAATCGCGATGGCTATGCCGGTAATGGCCGCAGAGAGCGAGGCCAGTCGCCGAGGCGCATCCATGCGATCAATAAAATAACCCCATACCGGTTTGGTGAGCATCGCAGGAATGGATGCAACGGTAATCATAAGCGCTGCTGTAACTCGAGGAATGCCCGCGTCGGTAACGTAGGGAATAGTCTGCAAAAGCATCACGCCAATCCCCATGGTGAACAAGCCAAATGCAAACGCAAGGGCGTAAAAAGATGTTGTGCGCAGCGCTTGCGACCGCGTCATTGATCGAGAGAAGTCATCGGCCGCGCGTTGCGCTTGTCCGCTCGCCACTTGATCATCAGACTTTCCATCGGGGTGCAGCCCATGATCTTCCGGTGCGCGGCGCATAATCAACACGACGGGCACCATCAACGAAACCGCAAACAGAGCAAGCCACTTCCAAGCCTCGCGCCAACCCACCACATCTATGCCCCAGGTAATGCCAGGAGTAATCAGTACTCCTGCAAAAGACACACCCATGGCAGCCCAGGCAACCGCACTGCCGCGCAGCTCAACAAACCACTTGGCAAGCGTTACGTTTACCACCAGGTTACCGAGAAGCGCGGCCCCGGTTGTGAGCGCCAGACCATTCACAAGCCACCAGCCCAATACCGTTTGCACCGAGGCATGGGCGTAAATCGAGACTCCCAGGATGCAGGTGCCCGCCAGCATAAAACGCCGGGGACCCAACCGATCAACGTGGGCGCCTACAAAGAAGCCCACGAAGGCCATAACCCCCTGACCGATAGTGCGGGGCACGGTAAAATCGAATCGCGACCAACCCAGCTCGTCGAGCATTGGTGCCATAAAGGCACTTAGCACATAGTTTTGGGTGCCTATTGAAATGAATTGCGCAACAAAGGCCGCCGCAATCAGGTAATAGCCGTAGTAGATCCTGTTCAGGAAAATTCCCGCTCATCCCACCAGGGAAAATACGGAGGCATATCAGCACTCACTTTGTCAGGAAACACAGCCGCACGTTTCTCAAGGAAGGATTCGACACCCTCCTTGCTGTCTGGCGACTTACCGCGATGATAGATACCCCGAGAATCAATCTTGTGGGCTTCCATCGGGTGGTCAGCGTTGAGCATGCGCCACATCATGTGACGGATGAGCGTGACTGAAACCGAAGATGTGTTCTCGACTATTTCTTGGGCGATCTCGCGCGCCCGCGGCAACAGTTCATCGGGGGCCAGTGGTTTTCGAATGAGTCCACCTTCGTAGGCTTCTTGTGCGTCAAACACTTTGCCGCTGTAGCACCACTCCAACGCCTGACTGATACCCACCACACGCGGCAAGAAGTAGCTGGAGCAAGCTTCGGGCACTATGCCACGCCGTGCAAACACAAAACCAAACTTGGCATTGGTGCTTGCGAGTCGAATGTCCATCGGCAGTTGCATCGTGACGCCCACACCAACAGCCGCGCCGTTAACCGCGGAGATCATCGGTTTGTTAACTTCATAGATACGCAAGGTGAGCACCCCACCACCATCACGGTGCATTCCACTTTCTCGATCTGACCGATCATCGGCGTTGAACGTATTACCGCCACTGCCCAGGTCTGCACCGGCGCAATATCCACGACCAGCACCGGTAACGATAATGGCGCGAACCTCGTCATCAGCATCGGCATGATTAAGTGCGTCAATCATCTCGGCCTGCATCTCACGATTGAAGGGGTTAAATCGCTCTGGACGGTTAAGCGTTATGGTAAAGACGTTGTCTTCGACCTCATAGA
>CAZFIA010000060.1:3040-22237 GCA_964519335.1 uncultured Pseudomonadales bacterium | reverse complement strand
CAACGCGCTTGGAGGTGCCGTCACTGAGCTGGGTAACTACGATTGGACACAGTTCGAAAATATCTATCCCGAGTATCGAGGCACCGATACCAGCCGATGGGGTATTACTCAAATTAAGAAGAAGGGGTTGCGCGACTTTGGAGCTGCGCTTGGCCCTGAAGCGGCTCACCACATTGCGATCGGTGCCGAAACACTTTCTCTGCGGCTGACGCAACAGTGCGCGTCAGCGCTTGCGGTGTGTGAGTTGCTTGATGCGCATCCACTAGTTTCGAAGGTCTATTACCCGGGGCTTTCCCACCATCCTGAACACCAGCGGGTGAAAGATCTGTTCCGAATGCCCGGGGGGCTATTTAGCTTTGAACTGGTAGATTCGGTTGATGTTTTTGAATTCTTGAATGCGCTGCAGGTTGTTGTGAAGTCGAGCAATCTTGGCGATAACCGTACGTTGGCGATACCGGTTGCTCACACGATCTTTTTTGAGATGGGTGCTGAGCGTCGCGCATCAATGGGTATTGCCGACTCGCTTATACGTATTTCAATAGGCATAGAAGACTTAAGTGATCTTTTGCGCGACTTTTCTCAGGCGCTCGACCAACAACAGGTCTAAAACGCTTTTACAGTATTTGTTGTACTATTTTTTTCCGAGGGAGATAACTCATGGGCAGGCTGGACGGGAAAGTGGCCGTGATAACGGGCGGAGCCGGCGGAATTGGCCGAGCGGCCGGAGCTATGTTTGCTGCGGAAGGTGCTGATGTTTTACTGGTTGATGTTGGCGAGGATGCGTTAAAGGAAGCCGTAAAATCCATTGGCAGCAATAGAGTGAGCTACTGCGTAGCCGATGTTACCAGCGAGCAAGACAATGATCGTATGATCGCCACCGCGGCTGAGCGCTATGGCGGTGTAGACGTGCTGTTGGCCAATGCAGGCACTGAAGGCGATGTCTTGCCGATCACTGACTACGATCCCGATCGGTTTGATGCGCTTATGGCGGTAAACGTGAAAGGTCCGTGGCTGGGTATTCGCTCAAGCATTCCCGAAATGGCTAAGCGCGGAGGCGGCAGTATCATTATAACTTCGTCGGTTGCGGGGCTGCAGGGCACGCCCGGCATTGTGCCCTATGGTACCTCCAAGCACGCCGTTGTAGGCCTTGCGCGCGGTGCTGCCAAAGAACTGGCTGAGCAGAATATCCGGGTTAACACGGTTAATCCTTCGCCCGTAGAGACTCAAATGATGCGTCGACTCGAAAGCGGGATGAATCCGGAAGATGCAGAGCTGGTGCGCGAAGGCCTAAAAACGCAGATTCCGTTGGGCCGTTACGCTGAGGCTGATGATATTGCAAAAGTGATGTTGTTCCTCGCAAGCGACGACGCCTCATTCATCACTGGGTCGGTTTATGCGGCCGATGGCGGTTACACGAGTTAACGCGTACCTATGGTGGAAGTTAGCCAAACATCTCCCGGCGTTCGCGAGGCTCTGCTCTCCATAGACCTACCGCTGCCGAATCACCGGGGGGGCAAAGTGCGCGATCTTTTTGATGTCAGACTGCCGAGTGGCGAAGATGGCGTGCTTATTGTCGCAAGTGATCGCATCAGCGCTTTTGATGTGGTGATGGCTAATGGATTGCCCGGCAAGGGCATCGTGCTCACCCAGATCTCAAAGTTCTGGTTTGAGTATTTTTCTGACCGGGTCGAGCATCATTTGGTTTCCACCGACGTATCCCAGGTACCCGGGTTAACCGATGAACAATATAGTTTGCTTGATGGGCGCGTGATGTTGTGCCGTAAGACAGAGGTGTTGCCAATAGAGTGTATTGCGCGCGGCTATATTACTGGTAGCGGTTGGAAAGACTATCAGCGCACAGGGCAGATATGCGGTATAGAGCTTCCGGGCGGTTTGGTCAACAGCGATGCTTTACCTGAAGCGCTGTTTACGCCATCGACCAAAGCCGCGAGCGGTCACGATCAGAACATCAGCGTAGAACAAGGCGCCGAGGTTGTTGGCCGGACGACGATGCAATGGTTGGCAGACGCAACGCTTGGCTTATACCGAGAAGCTCGAGACTATGCGTTAGAACGCGGCATCATTCTTGCCGATACCAAGTTTGAGTTTGGGCGACTTCCGGACACTAACCTCGACCAGCAACCTTTATTGATCGATGAGATATTTACCCCCGACAGCTCGCGGTTCTGGCCGCTCGCAAGCTATCGGCCTGGAAAAGAACAAAATAGCTTCGACAAACAGGTTGTGCGAAATTATCTGGAAGAAGAGGTGAGCGCTGGCCGCTGGGACAAGACAGCTCCCGGGCCTGTGTTACCGGAGAAAATTGTAGAGCTTAGCCTTGAACGCTACCTTGAAGCGTTTGAGCGATTAACGGGCTCGCCGCTAGATCTGGGTGCGTTTGGTTAGCGAAGACCAGCCGGCGTGGCGACGCTATAAAGAATTGGCTGATCATCCCGCCTGGTTCACGCGCTGGATGTTGAACCGAACCCGGGTGGTGCTCGAGCTGTACAGAGATTCGTCCTCAGAAGATTCAGCATCGCCGGAATTAGCTCTGTGTGAATCTACACTAGGTGCAGTCGTAAAGGCGCTGGGACAAACGCCGGCCGTCCCGCCATCCCCGGTAGACGCTCGAGTTGATATGCTGTTCGTTGCGCTCACAAACAGTCAGGCCCGTTTTGTTAGCGCGCTTTTTGACGATCCGGATGCGTTGCCGGCCGGCTCTCTGCTGGATGCGGTTCAGAAAAAACGCGAGAATCCCTGGGGTGGCTTCCGCGAGGCGTGGCTAGAGCATTACAATTACTGCAACGACGGAACGCAGGGGAGCGTCAACATGGCTGAGACAGAGGTTCAATCTGAGGTTGCGGGCACGGTGTGGAAAGTTCACGTTGAGCCCGGAGACGCGGTTAGTCGTGATCAAGAGTTGATGATACTTGAGTCTATGAAAATGGAGATTCCGGTTGATGCGCCTTGTGATGGCACAGTGGCGCAAGTGTTGGTGGCACCTGAAGAAGGCATCGAAGAAGATCAGGTGCTGCTGATCATCGAGAGTTAGACGATGTCATGGGAAGCCGAAGTTCGCGAGATTGAACGGCGTAAAAAACTCGCGCAGGCCCAGGGCGGCGAAAGTGGAATCGCAAAGCAGCACAAAAAAGGCAGGCTGACGATTCGTGAACGCATCGACACCCTGCTCGATAGCGGCAGCTTTCAGGAACAAGGTAAAACCACTGCGCTACCTGACTATGATGAAAACGACGAACTACTGGGTTACGTGCCTGCCAACTATGTACTGGGCTATGGACGTATAGATAAACGTCGAGTGGTCGTGGGTGGTGAAGACTTTACGTTAAAGGGTGGTTCTCCCAACGCGGCTGGATTACGCAAGAGTGTCTATGCAGAACACCTGGCGCTGCGACGCAAGATTCCCCTGGTGCGTTTGCTCGAGGGGGGCGGAGGCAGTGTTAAAGGCGGTGCACGTAAAGGCGGCACGGTTGGCGAACCTGTGTTCACCGAGCCGCGCTTCAAAATTATTGCCGACTGCATGACCGAAGTGCCGGTAGTCTCTGGCGCAATGGGCCCGGTGGCGGGGTTTCCGGCAGGGCGTCTCGTTGCATCTCACTTCTCTGTAATGACCCGTGAGACAGCGCAGATTCTTATCGGTGGCCCGGCGCTGGTGCAACGTGCACTTGGTGTACGCCTAACCAAAGAAGAGCTGGGTGGTTCGCAAGTGCATGCCTTTTCGGGCGTGGTAGACAACATTGCAGAAGATGAGGCAGATGCGCTTCGGCAGATTCGACAGTTTTTGAGCTACTTGCCCAGCAGCGTGTGGGAGTCTGCACCGCGTGTGCCCTGCGATGATCCAACCGATCGCATGGAGCAAGACTTGCTGAGTGCCGTACCGCGCGATCCCAACGCCCCCTTTGATATGCGCGCAATCGTCGAGATGGTAATGGATGTCGACAGCTTTTTTGAGATTGCTAAAGACTATGGTCCGAGTCAGATCGCTGGCCTTGCGCGCCTCGACGGCCAACCTGTGGGTGTGCTGGCTAACGATTGCCGATTTTATGCGGGCGCCATGACGGCGGATGCGGCGCAGAAGTATCGGCGGTTTGTCGAGATGTGTGACAGCTTCCATTTGCCGATTGTTAACTTTGTAGACCAACCCGGGTTTATGATCGGGCCCGAGGCCGAACGCAATGGCACCATTCGCTATGGCATGGCAGCGGTTGCCGCGGCGGTACAGGCGAGCATCCCATGGGCATCGATTCAGGTGCACAAAGGATTTGGTGTCGCCACAGCAGCCCATTACGGCAACGATGCTTATGTTGTGTCCTGGCCTTCTGTTGAATCAGGTGCTTTGCCGCTGGAAGGCGGCGTTGCAGTTGCTTATCACCGAGAGATAGCGGCAGCGGCTGACCCTGATGCCAAACGGCGGGAACTGGAAGAGGCCTTGCGTTCCAATCGCTCGCCTTACAGTCGTGCAGAATCGTTTTCGGTACACGAGCTAATTGATCCGCGCGAGACCCGTCCGGTGCTCGCTGAGTGGGTTGACTGGATTCAGCCGCAGCTCGCCACGCTCAAGTCGCCCGTTCGATTTGGGATCCGACCTTGAGGGCGTGCTTTAACCCCTCCTGCGCTATACTGCGCGGCTCGAATTGATAAACGAAGTACTGGAGCACTCATGACTTATTCCTTTAACGACAAGGTAGCCATTGTTACGGGTTCGGGCGGCGGTTTGGGCCGTTGTCACGCCCTTGAACTTGCCCGTCGTGGCGCCAAAGTTGTGATCAACGACCTGGGTGGTTCCATGGATGGTACGGGCGGTAACTCAGAGGCGGCTGAAGCGGTTGTTGCCGAGATTAAGGCTGCGGGTGGAGAGGCGATTGCGAACGGCGCGTCTGTCTCCGATGCAGCGGGTGCTGCGAGCATTGTTAAAGATGCAATGGATGCCTGGGGTCGAATCGACATCCTCATTAACAACGCCGGAATTTTGCGCGACAAGAGCTTTGCCAAAATGGAAGTCGCCGACTTTGAAGCAGTGCTCGATGTTCATCTTCTTGGGTCTGCGATGGTCACCCGAGAAGTATGGCCAATCATGAAGGCACAAAACTACGGCCGCATTGTGATGACCACGTCACCCTCCGGCCTGTTTGGCAACTTTGGTCAAACTAACTACGGTGCCGCGAAGCTTGGCCTGGTGGGTTTTATGAACACCCTTAAAATAGAGGGCGCCAAGAATAATATTCACACCAATGCGATAGCCCCAGTGGCCATTACGCGGATGACCGAGAACATTATCCCGGACGCTGCGCATGAAACTCTGGGCCCAGAGCATATCACCACTGGTGTGGTGTATCTCTGCACCGAAGATGCACCAAATGGCGTCACGCTGCAGGCTGCAGGCCGAAAATACAATGTGGCAGTGACGGTAGAAAACGAAGGGGTCACTTTCGAAAACGACGCAACCGTTGAGGACATTGGCGCGCAGTTTGAGCGCATTACCGATATCGCCGGTGCTAAACCGCGCGGCATGCTGCAACTGAACTAGGAGCGCACTGATGCCAGGTGTTGTTATGTCGCTGGTTCTCTCCACCCTGGTGGCTGGCTTCGCCTGGTTGTTTCTGGGTGCTCGCGTCTCTGTAAGTCAGGATCCCGAGCAAAACAACATTCTTAACTTCTTCTTCTATCTTCTGGTTACCTTGCCTTTCGCCATCGTCCTGGTCTTCTTTGGTCTGCAGTAAAAGGGTTTGCAGTGAACCTCGCGATTGATCCGGATAGCGTTAAGGGCTTTCTGCACCCAGCCGAAGGTGCTCGACTTTACGAACTAGGCAAAGAAGCCTGCGCTTTGGGGCCTTGCCTTGAGGTGGGCAGCTACTGTGGAAAGTCCACGGTGTATCTTGGCTCCGGCGTCCGCGAGGGGGGCGGTCAACTGTTTGCGTTGGACCATCATCGAGGCTCCGAGGAGCATCAGTTGGGTGAGGAATACCATGACGCAGAGCTATACGATGCTGAAGTCAGGCGCATGGATACCCTGCCCAGTTTTCGCCGCACGCTGTTTCGCGCCGGGCTGGATGCGAATGTAATTCCCATCGTTGCAACCTCCGCCCAGCTGGGCGCTATTTGGCAGATACCTCTTGGCCTGGTATTTGTTGACGGAGGTCACAGTTTTGCCGCTGCAGAAACAGACCTGCGCGCCTGGATGGGCCATGTGTTGCCCGGCGGCTATCTGGCAATTCACGATATATTTGCATCCGAAGCCGAGGGCGGACAGGCGCCAAGACACATCTTGCAGCTCGCTGCGGCAAGCGGCCTGTTTGACCCTCCCTTGATGACAGAAACGCTCGGCGTCTTGAAGCGCAAAGCGATCTAGCTCACACCCGAACTGCGGCTCAAGCACGGGTTGCCCCTAACCAATACTGTAAATTCGCCTAACCAACTCACCTGGATGACGGCTTTGCATACTAGTTCACAGGTTAGCTGAAGGTCCCTCTCTAGAATTGCCGGCGATAGTCGACTTTCCGTCGCGAAACAAGTTGGATCTTCGTTTTGAATAGTAAAAATGGCGCCATGACAGCGTCCCCCAGGCCTTCTTCCTCTACCAGTACGGCCGCTGGTGCGGTCTCTGATTGGACCAGTCGCTGGGCGTCACGCCTCGGTATGACGATAGGGTTGATGCTGACACCCAGTCTTGCCTATGCAAGCGCGTGTTATGTCAGTTCAGACTTTTCCACTGATCAGCTGATTTACCTTTCAGACAGTACAGATGCGAGTACTGCCCGTGTGGTTGGGCCTTTCGGTGTGACCGAAATAGAGACGCTGGCGAAAGATCCGGTAACCCAGAATCTGTTCGCCGCAGACGCAAGCACCTTTGGAGTTATTGACCTTGATACGGGTGCATATAACTTAATCGGTTCTTTTGGCACAGCGCTTGCTGCCAATGGTGACCTCGCTGCCGACGTGGTGCTCGCCGATATTGACTCACTTGGCTTTCATCCAACTACAGGTGCGCTTTACGGCCTACAGAATTCTGGCGGCAATGGCATTCTCTTTCAAATCAACCCCAGTACGGGCGCCCTCATACCAGGTGCTATGGGCGGGGGTAATGACTACCTCCTAATTAACAATGGCCCTTTTGACGATCTTGCGATCGATCCCACAGGCACCTTGTTTCTTTCTAACGCGACCCAACTGGCGACCGCTAATCTTAATGGTGTTGGTACGGTTCCTAGTGTTGTGGCACCCAATCCTTTCGGTCCCGGCATTACAGACATGGAAGGCCTGTCGGTTGATATCAACGGTAACCTCATCGGTTCTACAGGAACCAATGGAACCGCAGCCACCATCAATGCTATCTGGGACATAGACCAAGTGACGGGCGTTGCCACCCTCAGATCAGCGCCGGGTATTCTCACCGACTATGAAGGCCTTGCCTGCTATTTCTCGCCGGTTGACGTTGAGCTTGCAAAAAACGTAACGCTCACTAACGACGTCGACAGCTCCGGCTTTTTCAGCACGGGTGATCAGATCACCTACACCATCTCGGTTACTAACGATGACGCTGCTGCTCTAGTTTCAGAAGTAGAGGTTACTGATGATCTTTCAGGAATTGCTGGCCTGACCTTTGTGAGTTTTAGCGACGACAAGCCCGCAAACAGCAGCTACAACCCCACCACGGGCGTGTGGACTGTAGGCGTGATTCCGCCAAAGGGTGTTTTTAATCTTAGTCTGGTCTACGACGTTGGACCCACGGCCGTTCCGGTTGTGGTGAATACCGCCCAAGTCTCAGCGGCTGCTAACCCAGACCCGGATTCTACCCCCGCGAATGACGATGGCGATCAAAGTGAAGATGACGAAGATAACGCCCGATTGCCGCTGAACCCTGAAATTGGGGTAACCAAGGCAGTCAGCACTATTGGCGCTCTGCAATCTGATGGCACCTTTGATGTTGAGTACACCGTGCTGGTTCAAAACACCGGCGGCGCTCCGCTGACTAACCTCTCTTTGACGGATGACATGAGTTTGCCGGCTCAGCTCGGTAGCACCTTCAATGGTGTGACCGTTGCTCCGGTTGTATCGCTCATCTCGAATGCCTCGGGTAACACTGTGTTGCCGACGACCGCGGGTGCGGCGTTCACAGGAACGGGTACGGGTACGAACTTGTTGCTGGGTACGGACGGCACTCTGGGACTCACCGATCAATATCAGGTGGTGTTCAGCGTAAACGTTGACCCCAATGCCGCGGGCGCGCCTGCGGCTCTCGACAACACAATCACCGCCGCCGGTTCACCTCCAGGGGGATTGCCGGTTACTGATGATTCGAATACGGCTACCGATGCGGCGGGTGCCGGCACCGGTGAGTTACCTGCGAACAATCCTGGTGGACCGGGCGTACCCACGCCTATCACACCGCCGACGGCTGATGAATCTATTGGTGCGGTTAAGTCAGCAACCGCTATTGGTGGGTTGCAAAGTGACGGTACCTTCGATGTTACCTATACTATTTTGGTTGAAAACACGGGTAAGTCTACGCTCACGCCACTTACTTTGATCGATGATCTATCGGCGCCGACTCAATTGGGTAGTGCTTTTAACGGTATTACCGCAGCCCCGGTTGTGAGCATTGTTACCAATGGTTCCGGCGCCGCCGTAGCCCCAACCACCGCCGGTGCAGCCTTTACCGGTACAGGTGCGGGCACGGCACTCATTACCGGCACCGATGGACGTATAGAGTCGGGTGATCAGTATCAGGTTGTCTTCAGTGTAAACATAGACCCCAATGCAGCCGGTGCGCCTTCTGCGTTGGTGAACACCGCAACAGCCGGGGGTACGCCACCTTCAGGCACACCAGTGTCGGATGACTCTAACTCAGGTACAGACGCAGCAGGCGGCGGTACCGGTGAGCTTCCCACAGACAACGCGGGTGGACCTGGCGTGTCTACGCCCGTTACTCCGCCAGCCAAACCTGACTCTATTGGTGTTGTTAAGTCTGCGGCGGTAATAAGTCCGCTACACAGTGATGGCACCTTCGATGTTACTTACACACTGCTAGTTGAGAACACCGGCGGGTCAACTTTGACACCGCTGACACTCGTTGATGACCTGTCTGATCCAACCCAACTTGGAAGTGCCTTCAACGGCATTACAGTGGCGCCGGTTGTAAGCCTTGTAACCAACGTCTCTGGCAACGCCGTTGCGCCTACCTCTAGCGGGGCGGCTTTCACAGGCAACGGGTCGGGTACAGCGCTCATTATAGGTACTGATGGCCGGATTGATCCCGGTGATCAGTACGAGGTGGTATTCACTGCAAACATTGATCCTAATATAGCCGGAGCACCGAGTGCACTGGATAACACCGCAACTGCCGGCGGTACACCTCCAAGCGGTACGCCAATCACAGATGACTCCAATACAGGTACCGACGCGACAGGAGCAGTCACCGGTGAGGTACCAGCCGACAATCCGGATGGTCCCGGTGTACCTACACCAATCACGCCTCCGCCATTTGATGACTCAATCGGTGCTGTTAAGTCGGCAACGACCATTGGCGCGTTGCAGAGTGATGGCACCTTCGATGTCACTTATACAATATTGGTCGAGAACACCGGTGGTTCGATTCTTACACCGCTTACTTTGGTGGATGATCTGTCTGCGCCGACGCAATTAGGAACTGCCTTCAATGGCGTTACCGTCGCGCCCGTCGTGACTCTTGTTACCAATGCCACGGGTAACGCTGTTGCTCCAACTACGAATGGTGCTGCGTTCACGGGCACTGGAGCCGGTACTGCTCTGATTGTAGGTACCGATGGTCGTATTGATCCGGGCGATCAATACCAGGTTGTGTTCAGTGTAAATATTGATCCGAATAAGCCAGGTGCGCCCGCTGCGCTCGACAACACCGCAACGGCAGGTGGTACACCTCCAAATGGCACCCCGATTGCCGATGACTCCAACACCGGCACCGACGTCACTGGCGGCAGTACGGGCGAGCTACCCACAGACAATCCTGATGGACCCGGTGTGCCTACACCAATTACGCCACCGACTCCTGTTGATTCGATCGGCGCTGTTAAGTCGGTAACGACCATTGGCGCATTGCAGCCTGATGGCACTTTTGATGTCACCTATACCGTTTTGATTGAAAACACAGGCAGCTCGAATCTTACGTCGCTTGCTCTGGTGGATGACCTATCTGCGGCAACGCAACTGGGCACTGCCTTCAACGGTGTGACAGTCGCGCCAGTTGTCAGCCTTGTCACCAATGTCTCTGGCAACGCGATTGCGCCGACAACCAACGGTGCTGCCTTCACGGGCACCGGTACCGGTACGGCCCTGATCATAGGTACTGACGGTCGCATCGATCCGGGCGATCAGTATCAGGTCGTGTTCAGTGTAAACATAGATCCCAATAAGCCAGGTGCACCGAGTGCACTCGACAATACCGCAACGGCCGGTGGTACACCTCCGGGTGGAACCCCGATTTTAGATGACTCCAACACCGGTACCGACGCCACTGGCGGCAGTACGGGCGAGCTACCCACAGACAATCCTGGTGGACCCGGTGTGCCTACACCAATTACGCCACCGGCTACTGATGATTCGATCGGCGCTGTTAAGTCGGCAACGACCATTGGTACCTTGCAGCCTGATGGCACTTTTGATGTCACCTATACGATATTGGTCGAAAACACAGGTAACTCGAATCTTACGTCGCTTACTTTGGTGGATGACCTGTCTGCAGCGACGCAACTCGGCACTGCGTTCAATGGCGTCACAGTTGCGCCCGTTGTTAGCCTTGTCACCAATGTTTCTGGCAACGCGATTGCGCCGACAACAAACGGTGCTGCCTTCACGGGCACCGGTGCGGGTACGGCTCTGATCACAGGTACTGATGGTCGTATCGATCCGGGCGATCAGTATCAGGTTGTGTTCAGTGTGAACATTGACCCCAATGCGGCAGGTGCACCCGCTGCACTCGGCAACACTGCGACAGCAGGCGGTACGCCTCCTGGCGGTGCGCCGATTACTGATGATTCCAACACCGGTACCGACGCCACTGGCGGCAGTACGGGCGAGCTACCCACAGATAACCCAGGTGGACCTGGTGTTCCCACGCCGATTGTACCGCCTGTTGCTAATCCACAGATTGGTGTTGTTAAGTCGGTTGTTTCTGTCGGTGCTGTTCAGTCTGATGGTACCGTTGCAGTTGGCTACGAACTGCTGGTGGAGAACACCGGTAATGTTTCGCTAACCTCTCTAACGTTGAGCGATGACCTGTCAGCTGCTAGTCAACTTGGGTCCTCGTTTAACGGAATTTTGACTGCACCTGTCGTTAGTCTTGTTACCAATGCATCCGGAAACGCGGTTGCGCCTACCAGCGCAGGTGCTGCCTTCACAGGCACGGCTGCCGGTTCCGGGCTGCTGATCGGCACAGATGGCCGTATTGATCCAACGGATCAATACCTGGTTACTTTCAGTGTTTCAATTAATCCAACGGCTGCTGGCGCTCCTGCAACCTTTGAAAATACTGCAACGGCAACAGGTGAAGATCCTACCGGCACCGTAGTAACTGATGACAGTAATACTGGTACAGATATCGACGGTAACCCGACGGGTGAGACTCCAGTAGACAATCCAGGTGGCCCAGGTACTCCAACGCCTGTCGCACCTCCCGTAGGTGCCGGCGAAATTGGTTTAACCAAAGGCGTTACTGCAATCTCTGGATTGCTGCCGGACGGTACCTTCAACGTGACCTATCAATTACTGGCACAGAATACGGGCGCCTCAACGTTAACCCAATTGACCTTAACTGATAATCTCGAAGCTGCGACGAACCTCGGTACGGCCTTTGTTGCTGTAACGGCTCCGCCAGTAGTTACTCAGGTAACTAACGCAACCGGTAATTCGGTAGCACCAATTTCAACAGGTGCTGGTTTCACGGGTCGCGCAGGTGGTCTTGATCTCCTGACGGGTACAGCCAGTGTGTTGGAACCCAACGATCAGTTTTCAGTTGAGTTTACGGTGAACATAGATCCGAACGCCGCTGGAGCGCCTGCGGTCTTAAACAACTCCGCCACAGTGTCAGGAACTATCATTGGCACGACCACTGTCGTGAGTGATGTGAGTAACACAACTACAGATATCGATGGCAACCCAACCGGCGAGCTACCCACCACTAATCCCGGTGGCCCCGGATCACCAACACCGGTAGCGCCGCCTGCTGAAGATGCACAGATTGGCCTTGCCAAGAGTGCTGTTGTAGGTGGATTGGCTGCGGACGGAACCTTCGATGTAACCTTTACGCTGCTTGCTGAAAACCTTGGCAACGTACAGCTTACGTCGCTCACTCTAGTCGATGATCTGTCGTCGCCAAGTAACCTTGGAACGGCGTTTGTAGGTTTGAGTGCGGCGCCTACGATTACCTTGATCAACACCTCGGGTGGTTCGGTAGTGCCGACGCTAGACACAAGCTTCAATGGCACCTCGGCGGCTCCTGACATTCTGATAGGCACCGACGGATTGCTGTTGCCTGGCGATCAATTCCAAGTGGTCTTCACGGCCACTATTGATCCTGATGCACCCGGTGCACCGACTGAACTTGTAAACCAGGCATCTGCGGGTGGTACATCGCCTGGCGGTGAGACGCCGGAAGATCTCTCAGATGATGGTCCGGCTGCAGATGGCCCGAATGCTGACCCTACACCTATTACACCCCCGGTTTTAACACCGCTTATAGTTACGAAAACTACCACAACGCCTGAAGTTGAGACGGGTGGTTTTGCCAGCTACGAAGTGACGGTTACTAACCCGTCGGCTGTTACGGTTAACGGCGTGACGCTCGAAGATGACTTGCCTGGCGGCTTCGCTTACGTCGAAGATTCGGCGCAGCTGATTCGCGCGGGCGTTGCTCAACCTGCCGCGGTTACCGGTATAGACCCAATCACTACCGAAATTGGTAGTTTGAGTGCGGGCGAAACTGTGACTGTGACTTACTTAAGCAGAGTAGGTGCCGGCGTGGTTGTCGGCGAGCACGTCAACACGGTTCAAGCCCTGGTATTTGGCGTACCTTCCAGTAATACGGCTACTGCGACAGTTGTTCTCGGAGAAGACCCGCTGTTAAGCACCACCAGAGTTATCGGTAAGGTCTGGCATGACCGCGATGGTGATGGTTGGCAAGATGGCGCCTGGGCGACAGGTATTAAGTTGGTCGGTGGACCCTTCGGTGAGGGCAAGAAGCTCGACAACCTGCCTGGCCGAGCGTCAGACAGTGATGAAAGCAGCGCGCCTTCCATGCGATTGGCCATACCAGGAAGCTGGAATGATCTTGATCAGGTTCGACTCACAACCGCTCAGGGCACGGTGCTCTTTATCAACAATCAGGGTGCCGTTGAAGAACGTCATCGTGGTCAAAAGAAGCGCGGTAAGACTGCTCAGGATATTCGGGTCGAGCTTACGAGCAATCGCCTGTCTCGACGGAATAATGCGCAAAACAACTTCCTTGAAATTCGCAACCTCGGCGTGCAGGAAGAAGGGCTGCCTGGCGTGCGCCTGGCGACAATCGAAGGCTTGCTGATCGAAACAGATCAAGCGGGTCGCTATCACATCGAAGAAATTGAAAATGTAGCCTGGGACATCGGTAGTAACTTCATTGTGAAGGTTGATCCGCAGACGCTTCCGGATGGACATGAGTTCACGACGGAAAACCCACGGGTTCTTCGTCTTACTCAGAGTCTGATGAGCGACATAAGCTTTGGTGTGCGTATTCCTCAAGCCAATTGGCAGGTCTCGTCTTGCCCAACACCATCGCCAATAGCCGCAGCACCGGTTGCTCAACATACGGGTGGCGTTACTCTGCGTACTGAGCCGCTCACCGTGATTCGGTTTGAATCGGGTGAGTCCATGATCGATGCTTCGCAGCTGGATGATATTAAGCGAGGCCTTGATCGTTGGGGCGGACAGCGAAACCTGCGACTGCGCTTTACCGGTCATACCGATAATGAACCCCTGGGTGCTAAGAACAGAGGTATTTACGGTGACAACCAGGGCTTGTCTGAAGCTCGAGCCGAGCGCGTAGCACAGAAAGTGGGCGACGCTCTAGGAATAGACCAGAGCACCATGGTGCTGGTTGGCTTTGGCGATGCGATGCCGGTGGCGGATAACTCGACGCCAGAAGGTATGGCGCTCAACCGTCGTGTAACGGTTGAGGCAACCTTCGAGATTCTCGATGCGCTGCCAGAGCCAGTTGTTACGGCCGCAGCACCAAGCGTGGCTGAGAACTGCGGTCCTGGAGTCTTTGCTGCAGCACAGCCTTCTTCTGGCAGCACGCTGCAGTACGAAGCCGAGCCCGTGACTGAGACTATTATCGACAAAGTGTCCGAGGTTCGCTTTGCTTCAGGCAAGAGCGACATCTCTGAGGCCGCGCTTGTTGACTTGCGTAACCGCATAGACGAGTTGAGTGGTAAAGATAATCTGCGACTGCGATTCATAGGTCACACGGACAACGATCGCCTAAGTCAGCGGACTGCATCTATCTACGGCTCTAATCAGGGATTGTCTGAGGCACGTGCCCGACAGGTGGCTGAACGTGTTCAGGAAACCCTGGGTGTGAGTTCTTCGATGGTTGAGATTTCAGGCCGAGGCGATTCAGAGCCAATAGCCGACAATAACTCTAATGAAGGCAAGGCGCTTAACCGCCGGGTTGAGATTGTTCTGGTGTATGACGAAGTCAGCGCCGGTAGCCCAGGGCGAGTTGTCGAGCGATCAGTACCCATAGATACCTTTGCGGCATCGAGCCAGCCGACGCACGGCGTGGTTCGAGCGGTTGAAGATCGCGCGCAAAAGGATCCGCGGCTTGCGGTAGTGGCAGAGACTGATTATCTGACTCCGCAGACCCGATCGGTTGTGTTCTATCGTTACAGCAACTATCCAGCGTTTGTTTCGCGCTTTGAAGTCAACGTATTCCGTGCAAGCGACATCGATCGCACACGTGCTATTGCGACTTTGACCGATACACCGAACAGCCAGCTCGATGTCAGCGGAACCATGGTCTGGTCTCCGGACGCACTGCGAGCCGGTGAAGAGTATGTGTACGTACTGAACGCCTATGGTGAGAACGGTGAGCTAGACAGTACCTATCCGCGAGCTTTGGTTGTATTGCCTGCTGACGAAAAATCTGCGGCTTCGGAACCCGTTGATCCAATGAGCATCTACGGAACCAGTGGATTAGCGGTACAGAGCATTCCTGTTAGCGGTGGTCGGGTGCGCGTTTGGGGCCTCGATCTGGCGCCAGCGCATACGCTGACTGTTGGCGGCGAACCGATGCCGCTCGATGAACAGGGCGAGTTTGTGCTCGAAGCACACCTTCCACAGGGTCAATACACCTTGCCGGTAGTGAATCAAAATCCAGCAGGGCCTGCGATGCAGCAGCAGCTTGCGCTCGAGATTAGTGATTCCTATCTGTTCATGGTTGGCCTTGCCAACGTGACCTTTGGTGGCAACGACATCGACAACGCAGTAGAACCTCTGTCAGCGGATGACCGCTTCTCAAGCTCAACCTACACCTCTGGTCGGCTTGGCTTCTACCTGAAAGGTAAGATCAGAGGCAAGTACCTGATCACCGCACAGCTCGATTCCACTGAAGATGAATTGAGTGACTTTGGTGACAACCTGCAACGGCAAGATCCGCGCAGTGTGTTCCGCCGTCTTGAGGCTGATCAGTACTATCCGGTATATGGTGACGACTCGACAACCTTTAGAGACACCGAGTCGCAGGGTGCGGGCTATGTACGCGTTGACTGGAACAAGTCGAAGGCACTCTGGGGTAACTTCGAAACCGGTATTACCGGCAACGAATTTGCCCAATACAACCGATCTCTGTACGGCGCCCAGTTGGTCTACAAGACCAATGCGGTAACCGAACGTGGAGACAACCGTATTTCGGTAACAGGGTTTGCTTCTGAGGCCAACAGTGTTGCGGCTCATAACGAATTCCAGGCGACAGGCGGATCGCTCTACTACCTGAGAAACACGGACATTGTTCGTGGCTCCGAGAAGGTCTGGGTAGAGGTGCGTCGCAGAGACACACTGGTTGTGATTGAGCAACTGGCTCTGCAACCGGGTACTGACTATGAGTTCGACCACATCCAGGGCCGAATCTTGTTGAATCGACCGCTGAGCCAGATCACGCGAAATCGAAATGATTCCATTGTGCGTGATCAGGGCATAGAAGGTGATGATGTATTCCTGGTGACTAACTACGAATATGTGCCAAGCGGATTCAACGAAAATGACCTGACGGCAGGTATTCGTGCGAAGTATTGGGTCAACTCAGCCCTGGCGCTGGGTGGTACCTACGTCAACGAGTCGCGCGATGGCAGCGACTACACCCTGGCAGGCGGTGATGTAACCTTCCGTCATGGCAAGGGTACGTACGTTAAGCTCGAAGGAGCAACGTCTGAAGCTGAGCAAACCACGAGCATGTTCTCGCTGGATGGCGGACTGACATTTAGTAATGTGAGCCTGCCTACTGCCGGCGCGGCGGAAGGCGATGCGTATGGCGTAGAAGCCCGGCTGAATCTGAAAGATATCTCCGATCGCGAAGGCGTGGCGAAAGTCTGGTTCAAGCATCGTGAAGAAGGCTTCTCGAGCAGCCGCGAAACGCAGCAGCTTACGGACACGACTGACATCGGCTTTGAGGCTGATGTGAAAGTTACCGATCGCCTGAAAGTCATTGCTCGAGGTAATCAACTTGAGCGGGATGATATTTCTGAAGATCGGACCATTAGTTTGCAGGGCGAATACCGCGTCACTAATAAGCTTGATGTTGGCGTAGAGGTACGCGACCAGCAGCGGGAGCTTGAAGTTCCTGCCGCCGGCGGCGTGACTAACACCATCGACTCTGATGCCACCTTGTTCGGCGCACGCATTAACTATGCGTTTGATGAAAACACCTCGGCTTACGTAGAGGGTCAAACCTCAGCGGGTGAGAGCGAGGCGTTTGAATCAAATGACCTGATTGCGGTGGGCGTCAAGACTCGAGTGAGCGAAGCTCTTGGCCTTGGTGTGGAAGTCTCCGAAGGTGATCGTGGCTCGGCCGTAATCGGCTCGATTGATTATCGAATCAACGACCAGATTGCACTCGATATAGGCGCAGGTTTTGGTGACGGTGCCTACGGTACGGCCGGTGCTACCATTAACCTGGACAACGGTTACCAGCTGTACGGCAGCTATGGTATCGATCCTGATAGCACCATCGACCGGCAACGTAATGTCACGACCATCGGCCAACGGCTGGTGCTGGGTAACGGAGCGAAGCTGTTCAATGAGCATCAGTGGTCGAAGTCTGAATCTGAAGATGGCGTTACCAATGTGTTTGGTATCGAGTACGCGCTCAATGACTACACCTCGGTGTCTGCTACGTTCCAGCGTGGTGAACTTGAGTTTAACGGTGTAGAAACCAATCGCGATGCATACTCTCTGGGTTTTGCAATCCAGCGTGATGATCTGCGACTTGGCAGCCGTGTCGAGTATCGCCGTGATGAAAGCCCGGCTAACGAGTTTGAGCAATGGTTGAGCAGCAACGCGCTTGAGTGGAAAGTCTCTGACAGCACTCGAGTGGTCACAAAGATCAACTACTCGCAAACTGAAGACCAGCTTACGGGTGATGATGCCGCTCGCCTTGCAGAAGGAAGCGTGGGTATTGCCTATCGACCGGTTTGGAGTGATCGCTTTAATGTACTCGCTCGCTATACCTATCTCGATGATCTGGTGGCGCCTGGACAGGTGCTTCTACGGCCTGATCAGCGCTCGCAGGTGGCTTCGGTTGAATCGCTCTACAAGCTAAGCGCTCGTTGGGAGTTTGGCCTTAAGCTCGCGATTCGTCGCGGTGAGATACGCATCAACCGCGATAGCGGACCCTGGTTCGATAGTGGCCTCGACATTGGGGTAGGCCGTGTGCGCTACCATTTGAATCACAAGTGGGACGGCTTGCTTGAGTACCGATACGTGGCTAACTCTGAGCTCGATGATGAGCGCTCGGGTGCATTGATCGGTGCCTATCGCCACATCGGTAAGCAGCTTAAGTTTGGTGCAGGCTACAACTTCACTGATTACTCAGACGATTTGACGAACCTCGACTACAACAATGGTGGCTGGTTCATCGATCTGATCGGTAAGTGGTAGAGCGCCTGGTTGTCGCACAGGCAATCATGCCTGTGCGAACAGCTCGCGAGCGTTAGTTAATCCATACAGGGTGTCTGCGGCCAACAGCACAGCACCCGCGGTCCAGGTGGGCCGCTCGTCTGGCCATAGCTTGTTGTCGCGTGTGACAAAACCGGTCCACCAGCTGCCGTCGGTATGCTGGAACCGCTTTAGGTTTTCAAACAGCGCGCGCGCCTTCAGGCGCTGGCCGTTTACGCATAGCGCCATTGTAAGCTCGCAAGTTTCGGCAATTGTTACCCAGGGTTCGTCGCTCACACAGCGACAGCCTGTTCCTGGTTCTACGAATTCGTCCCAGCGCTTGCGTAAGCGTTCGGTTGCTGCAGCGCCGCTAATGGCGCCGGTGAGCACCGGATAAAACCAATCCATGGAGTAGCGCGCCTTTGACGCCCAGGTGCGATCGAAGCGCTCCGGCCTATTTCTCAGTGCGTCACCCAATGCCTTCTGGGCCCGCAAGAGATCCTCGCAGGGCTCCTTGAGCTGCTGGGCTATTTCTGCCGCGCAACCTAGGCTGCGATAGATCGAGCTGCAGCCGGTGATAAGGGCATCTTCGTCAATACCTTTGTGCATATCTACGGCCCAATGAATATCACCGTGTTCTGTCTGAAGTGCTGTGACAAAATCGCAAGCACGACGCACGCAGGGCCACAGCTCGCGCAAGAAATCTGCATCGCGCGCTACCAGATACTGATGCCAGACCCCTGTTGCGATGTAGGCGACAAAGTTTGTTTCGGCGCGGGTGGCGTCGGCAGGTTGATCATCGCGATAGGCTGCAAGCCAGCTACCGTCTTGTCTTTGCAGTTCAGCAAGCCAGCGATAAGCTCTTTCTGCTTCGGCCGTATAGCCGCCTATAGCCAGGCCCATGGCAGCTTCTACATGATCCCAGGGATCGACGATGCTGCCTTCAAACCATGGGATAGCGCCGCTGTCGAGCTGCAGTCGGGCGATGTAGTCGGCCGTTGCCTGAAGTGAAGGATGAAGTGAAGG
>CAZFIA010000060.1:0-2940 GCA_964519335.1 uncultured Pseudomonadales bacterium | reverse complement strand
TGAAGTGAAGGATGAAGTGAAGGCTGAAGCGAATTAGCTGGCACGGGCGTGTCTACCTTTGACGTAGTACATCGCTACGCTCTTGCCGATAAACGGGTTTAGCAGTTTTTCAAGCGCTCGGGTGAGCCAGGGTTTATGCATCAGATCCCACACCAGCAGTCGATGGTAGGCCTTCACCAGGGGATTATTGTCTGCGGTCGACCAAAACAGACACTTTAACCACCAATAGGGCGAGTGCAGTCCGTGCGCAAAGTGTTTGGCGTAACGGAAAAACCCCAGCTTTTCGATCTTTCTATTCAAGAGGGCCGCATCGAAGATACGCACATGACCGCCGGGCACTTCGTGGTACGCCGTTGACAGTTTCCAACACAGCCATTCTGGGCCATAGCGCGGTACGCTCATGGCAAAGACGCCACCGCGGATAAGTACGCGATCAATCTCTTGCAGCATGCCTTCGTAGTCAGGAATGTGTTCCAGCACTTCGGAACAGATAACCACATCAAAGGTTTCGTTCGCGAAGGGCAGGTTCAGACCGCTCGCTTCGACAAAGTTCAGCGAGTGTGAACCCGACTCGGTCACGTCAAAATCAGCTTTGCGGTTTTTGGCGGTGAGCATGTCTTCGCGACTCAGGTCCATGCCGACCACCTGAGCCTGCGCCTGCATCCAGATGCTAATGCTGTGGCGCCCTTCACCACACCCCAGGTCCAGCACTTTTAGGCCGTCGAGCGCAGGTAGTTGCGCAAGCGTAATGGTTTCCAGACTCATTGCTGCATCGCGTTTGGTTGATGGTCGGTTACCTGCGCCGCGATCACTTGCCGGTACAGTGTCTCCATTTGGGCGGCGGCAGAGTCCCAGTTGAAGTGCTTTAGTATGCGTTCGCGACCATCCCGGGCGAGCTGTTCTCGACGCCTTGGGTCATCGAGAAGTTGGCCAATTCCACTTGCCAGCGCTTGAGCATCGCCGGCCGGTACTACAATCGCCTGATTGCCAACTACTTCGGGCAGTGCGCCGCCATCGGTGCTTACCACGGCAACGCCGCAAGCCATAGCCTCGCCCGCGGGCAGACCAAAGCCTTCGTACTCTGAAGGAACCACGGCAATAGTTGCCTGTGCGTACAGTTCGCGAATTTGTTGGGTGTCGAGATCACCTCGAAATTTGATCTTGGTATTCAGATTTAGAGAGTTAATCAGTTTCTCAGTGGGCCCACCGATCTTGGGCTTGCCGATGATCGTAAGTCTTATGTCGGGATGGTTTTCTTGCAGTATAGCTAGTGCCCGTACTAGGTGGACCGAGCCTTTTAGCGGCTGGTCAGCACTTGCGGTGCTAATTAATTGCATGGGCTCTCGTGCAATTGTCGGCACGGGGTAGAACTGGTTGGCGTCGATGCCGTTGTGAACCACCGAGATTTTGTCTGCTTCAATTCCAAAGGCTGTGGCGATATCCCGGCGCGAGGATTCGCTCACGGTCACGATATTTTTAAGACCTTGAGCAACGCGGGTTTGCATGCGCAAGAAGTTGTGCCAGCGGCGAATGAGTAGACGTTGCGATCTGCTTGTCGCATGGGCAAGCGCAATGTCGCGATCTGAAGTGATGGGGTGGTGAATGGTTGCGATTACTGGAGTGCCCCGGCGTTGCAATGTGAGAAGTGCCGAGCACAGGCTCTGGTTATCATGAATAATATCGAAACGGTGAGAGTGAATTTTCAGCCAGGGCAGGAGACGCAGCCCAAAGGTATAGGGCTCAGCGAAGCCGCCGGTGAGCATCGACCACCACTCGAAGGTGTCAGCGCGAGAGCGCAGGTGCTCAAGCTTTAAGGCCCGTACGTGATTTGGATGGTTGAAGAGGTCGAGGCTTGGCAGCTTTATTAGTTCGACTGATTTCTCTAACTGCGGGTAGGGTGGACCTCCGATCACGCTGACCTGGTGGCCCGCGTTGGTTAGAGCCGTTGATAGGTACTTAAGATAGATGCCCTGGCCGCCGCTGTAGGGATTGCCGCGATATCCCAATAAGGCGATGCGAAGCGGAGCAGCGGTCATGGATCAGGTACAGGTGGCGTGCAAGAGACAGAACGCGCGATTGTACGTTGTGTCTGTTTTTGTGCAAATGCAGGCCTGTACGTTAGGCCTAAACGAGCGTTGTCGTTATCGGGCCTTGCTGGGTAGCGCGACTACCGCTATTTCGCTGGATTCAATATTGACGCGTTCTGGACCGAAACTCGGCTCAAGATGCTGCTCGGTATAAACGTGGGAGTAGAGTTGCGCAACCCAGACCTTACCCACTTCAGACTTCCGCAAGAATTGCAGTCCTTCCGTGATGTAGGGACTCACCTTCTGATAAAAGAAGGCGGGATAGGTACTGCGCAAGTGGCCCGGGTTGGTGTATCCCATGCGTTCTGCGTCGCCGTTCTCTTTGAACTCGGCATAGAGGTGCGCGAGTTTTTGTAGATACCGGGGGTCTGCAAGTTGTCCAATTAAGTCTGCCGCTCGAACTAAACCGCCGATTGAATCGCCGCGTTGGTAGAAGCTGTCTGCCGGTACGGGGAAGCGGGTCATTTCTATGTAGTCAGAGATCACATCAACGTCTAACAGCGGTTCTGCAGCAAATCGCTGTTGAACAAACAATCGGCCACGGTCGACGTGATAGGGCGCCATGCAGGCATCAGTTGCGCCTGCTGCTGGCGTAACGCGTTCGCCTTCGCTATCACACTGGTAACTGCCGTTGTCGTCGTCTTTGAGTAGTCCTCGCAGGTAGCCAATGTCATGGAACAACATGGCAACCACCGCGTGTATCCAGTCTTCCGGAGTTAGGTCACCCTGACTGGATATACGGCCCCACAGAATGCACTGGCCAACATCAGTAACCAGTATGGTGTGGTTGATATCGTGGTAGGCCGCGTCGCAGTTAGACAGGTTCTCAAGCGACGTTTGGCAGGCAAGCGTA
>CAZFIA010000059.1:0-22672 GCA_964519335.1 uncultured Pseudomonadales bacterium | reverse complement strand
AAAAGCGTGCAGGCCAAAGACTGCGTGGTTGGAGAACCAACCGGTTTGCAACCCATCTACGGTCACAAAGGCATCATGATGATGAGCATCATGCTGCAGGGTGCGTCCGGTCATTCCTCTAATCCCGACCTCGGTTGCAACGCACTAGATGCGATGCACTCTGTTATGAGCGAGCTTATTGCCTTTCGCACCGAGCTCGCCGGGAAATGGCAAAACCCGGGCTTTGCGGTACAGGTGCCAACGCTTAACCTCGGCTGTATGCGCGCCGGCGACAACCCTAACCGTATTTGCGACCATGCCGAACTGCAGATCGATCTTAGGTTGTTGCCGGGTATGAATATTGAAGAAACGTTCAGCGAACTTAAACACCGCATTAATAGCGTCGCCGAACGCTCCGGTACGCCACTGTCACTGCGGTCTTTTACCGATGTGCCCGCATTTGAAACAGCCCCCGATGCAGAACTGGTGCGCTTGCTTGAAGAATTCAGCGGCAATCCAGCCGGCACCGTAGCCTATGGCACAGAAGGTCCCTTCTTCGATTCATTGGGCATGCAAACCGTTATCTTTGGACCTGGATCGATCGATCAGGCTCATCAGCCCAACGAATATCTAGCTCACGATCAGATAGAACCTGCCGTAGACGTGCTTGCGGGTTTGATATCGCACTACTGCCGCTAAAGGCTCGCGAAGATGTCTGATTACGCCCACTGGTTTCGGGAAACAACGCCCTACATAAGCGCTCACCGCGGCAAGACCTTTGTCGTCTCGCTGCCCGGTGAGGCGCTCGCCCACAAAAATCTCACCAACGTGGTCCACGACCTTGCGCTGCTAAATGTTATTGGCGTACGGCTGGTAGTTGTTCACGGCGCGCGCCCTCAGCTAAATGAGTCACTCGGCGCTATCAATCCAAGTACCATGCGCGTTACGAGCGAGACAGACCTGCCTCTCATTACTTCGGAAGTGGGCAAACTAAGAGCAACTCTTGAGTCAAAGTTCTCCACTGGTCTTCCCGGTAGCCCACTACATAATGCATCAATCAATTTGGTGAGCGGCAATTTTGTCATCGCCAGGCCTTTGGGCGTGCGCGATGGCATTAACTATCAGTTTACCGGGCAAGTACGCTCGCTTAAAACACAAGCGATCAACAAAGCACTGGATAGCGGCGCTATCGTGCTGTTATCTCCTTGCGGCTTTTCGCCGGCAGGCCAGATGTACAACCTTTCTGCGGAAGAACTCGCCGCAGAAACAGCAGTCGTGCTAGAAGCTGAAAAGCTCATCACTTTTGCCGAAGAGTCGTATATCAAAAACACCTCAGGTCAGGATTTACCAGAGCTCACTCCCGGCGAACTCGACTCGCTACTCGCAGAACTACCTCAAGATGCATCATCGCGCAGAAGGCTTGTCGCAATGCAAAGCGCATGTCGTCGCGGTGTGCCGCGCTGCCCTCAAGTAAGCTACAGCACCGACGGCGCCCTGCTCGCCGAACTATTCACCGCTGACGGTCAGGGATCACAGCTCAGCGAGGAGCCCTACCGCAATGTTCGTGCGGCAACCATAAGCGATGTATCAGATATTGTGGCGCTGATTCGGCCGCTCGAGCAACAGGGGCTACTGGTGCGACGATCGCGCGCCCAGCTTGAGGCTGCAATCGATGGTTTTCTTATAGCAGAGGTCGACAACACGGTTGTTGGCTGCTGCTCTGTAAAGAGTTACGAAAACTCCAAGGCTGTAGAGCTTGCATGTCTTGCCGCGCACAGTATTCATAAGAACTCTCGAGCACCCGTGGGCAATCAGTTGTTGGCCGCGGCAGAGAGTCGCGCCCGTTCACTAGACGCTACCTCAATCTTTGTGCTCACAACATCAACCCAGGATTGGTTCATCGAACGTGGCTTTTCGCCGTGCACGATCGATGAGTTACCTGCAGACAAATCAGCGAACTACGATAGGCAGCGCGGTTCACAGCCGCTTAGCAAGGCATTGACCTCATGACTGAAAAACAAGAACCCGAAAAACAAGTAACCAACAAGCGCAAATATTCTTCTCTGGTCGTCGACGGCATCGAACAAGCTCCCAGTCGGGCCATGTTGCACGCCGTAGGCTTCAAGGAAGAAGACTTCAGCAAAGTACAGGTTGGCATCGCATCTACCTGGAGCATGGTTACGCCCTGCAACATGCACATCAACGAGCTAGCAGACGCCGCGGCCATGGGTGCCGACGAAGCGGGCGGTAAAAGCGTGCTATTCAACACCATAACGGTATCGGACGGCATTTCGATGGGTACACCAGGAATGCGCTATTCACTGGTCAGCCGCGAGATAATCGCCGACTCTATCGAAGCCGTTGTGGGTGCTCAAGGGTATGATGGCTATGTCGCCATTGGCGGTTGCGACAAGAACATGCCCGCCTGCGCAATCGCGATGGCGCGCATGGATCGGCCGAGCGTGTTCGTATATGGCGGCACCATTCAGATGGGCACAGAGCGCCGAGATATTGTCTCTGTATTTGAAGCGGTAGGTGGCAGAGCAGCAGGCAATGTCAGCAATAACGAACTCAAGGTCGTTGAACAAACCGCGATACCCGGCGCGGGGTCTTGCGGCGGCATGTACACCGCTAACACCATGGCTTCAGCGATCGAGGCGCTGGGCTTGTCGCTACCCAATAGCTCAGCGCAAGAGGCTGTGTCACAGCACAAGCGCAACGACAGTTACAACGCAGGCGCAGCCGTTGTAAACCTGATCGAGAAAGACATCAAACCCAGCGATATTCTGTGCAAAGAAGCATTCGAGAACGCCATAACGGTTTGTATTGCGCTCGAAGGCTCAACCAACGCGGTACTTCACCTGTTAGCCATAGCTCACGCCGCGCATGTTGATCTCTCTATCGACGACTTCACTCGAATTGGCAAGCGCGTGCCGGTTCTTGCCGACATGAGGCCCGCTGGTGAGTATTCAATGTCAGAACTCATCGAAGTTGGCGGTGTACAGCCGCTGATGAAGATGTTGCTGGAGAAAGGCTTAATGCACGGCGACTGCATGACGGTTACCGGAAAAACACTGGCAGAAAACCTCGCCGGCGTGCATCACTATCCCGAAGGGCAAAAGGTAATCCGCTCATTCGACAATCCAGTCAAACCAGATAGCCACCTCGTTGTGCTGTACGGCAACCTCGCACCTGAGGGCGCCGTCGCCAAGATTACCGGGCATGAGGGCTTACTATTCAAGGGCACGGCTCGCGTATTCCATGGTGAAGAAGCCGCAATGCAGGCAATTATGGACGGCAAGATCACCAAGGGAGACGTGGTGGTTGTGCGTTACGAGGGGCCTCGAGGTGGCCCTGGTATGCGCGAGATGCTGTCGCCCACCAGCGCTATAAACGGCCAGGGCCTTTCACAAGATGTGGCACTCATTACCGATGGCCGCTTCAGCGGCGGCTCACACGGCTTTGTTATTGGCCACATAACGCCTGAGGCTTTCGACGGCGGACCTATTGCCTTGCTCGAAGACGGGGACCAGATCACCGTTGATGCAGAGAACTGCGAGATCAACGTTGATGTATCAGACACAGAAATGACTGCCCGCAAAGCGAAGTGGAAGGCACCTGCGCCTTACACTGACCGCGGCGCACTGGCCAAGTACGCACGCCTGGTGAAATCTGCAAGTCTTGGGGCGGTAACCGACTAAACCTTCACAGGCGCCGCAGTCTAGTCGGTGGATGACGCCATAAAGCTGGAAAAGTCATCGGCATAATCTGGATGCCAACGTGACAGCGCGGGTCGGTTGTTGGCAATGTCGTCGGTATTCCATTGCAACCGACTGCAATCCATCGCTACAGTTACATCGTTGTCGGGGCAAAGAATATAGAAGTCGCCTGATGCCATTCGAGCGAGCAATTCATCAGCCACCTGCTCGGGAAGCCATGCGGCGTCTGGCTTTTCTGGAACATGACGCTTAATAAGGCCGGTATAGGTAAAGCCTGGCACAAGTAAATGCGCGCTAACCTGACAGCCTTCAGTATTACGCAATTCGTGGGCCAAACTCTCGGTAACAGAGCGAACGCCCGCCTTGCTGACATTGTAGGCCGCATCCCCCGGGGGATTGGTAATGCCCTGCTTGGAGCCGGTGTTTACTATCGCACAGGGAGAATTCTGCTCAAGCATAGGCTGCACAAAACACTGCAACCCGTGAATCACGCCCCACAGGTTAACGCCGAGCACTTTTTGCCAGCCGTCGTAACGCTGCCAGGCACCACCGCCACCCCCTGTACCGGCATTGTTCATAAGCAGCGCTACCTCACCGTAACGCTCATAAACACGAGTACGCAGGCCTTCAACTTCAGACATCTGGGAAACATCTACTCGTTCTGCTGACGCGTCAGCGCCCAGTGTTTCAAGCGCAGTCGCAAGCTGTTCTTCATCTCGATCAGCAATGCACACTTTCATGCCCAGATGGCTCAGCTTTTGTGCAACCGCAAGCCCTATACCACTGGCGCCGCCCGTGATCACCGCCACTCTTCCGGCAGTTAGCGCAGGATGACTCATAGTTTTCTATCTCCCGAAGTGTTTTCTACTCGCTACGCAAGTAGCGCAACGCCTGTTCTTTTGCAGGATGCTCAGCCAGCCAGTCACGCACATCTCTAAGCCTTTCGAGATCATCGCCAAACAGCGTCTGCATGCGCTCATCGCGCATCGACGCAACCGCCTGCGCACGCACCGCTTTCTGCCAGGGTTCACTAACAATCTCTGCAAGCTTACCCTGCAAGCGCAGTGCACCCAGCAGTTGCCACTCCCCCGCATCAAGCCAGGCTTCATGACAGGTCGCACAAACATCGACCTTGTTGCTGGTGGCACCGCTGATACTAAACTTGGTCATGATGTGCGAGCACTTTGAGCACACGAGCGCCTGGGAGTTACCTTCTACCAGACTGGCGGTTTCACCCTCGCCATGCACAACATCCTCATCGTCAGCCCTGGTTTCAGACCAATGTCGATGGGTGAGAAGATCTATGAGCACGCCGTGGCATTGCGTGCAGGTATAGGCAGGCAATCCGTGGTGCAGCTTTGTGGGCCGCAGATCATGATCATTGCAAGCAGGACACTTCATTACTTTCGCACCTGCGTATCAACCTCACTCTGACCATCATCATCATCAAAGCTAACCAACACCGCCGCATTGGCAATAACCATCGCATCGCTGCCACGATCATCTGGCACCTCAAGCCCGCCGGCCACCACATTGACCGTGACCTGACCATGGGGCAACTCGGCAGCAACCAGCTTCTTGTCTACTGCACCCGGATTTGGAATACCTATATTAACTTCGACATGCATTTCATCGACAGATTTGTTCAGCAGCCGAAAAAAGCCAATGCTTGAGTGACGTATGGCGTCGGACACAGCTCGACAAGCCGCCCGCGTATAGTCCCGCCCGTGAACGTCTACACCCATCCCCATTTCTGTCAGGCATCGCACCAGCGCCATAGCCCCCCCTACTTCCACAACCCAATAAAAATCTGCCACACCTTCTCACCCAGAAAATGATGCAAAACCAACCCCAGCGCAACACCCAGCACGTCAACCCCAAAATCTTTCCACTCGCTCTCCCGCTGAGGCAGGTAACCCTGCAGAATCTCGATGAGGCCACCGTAAGCCAGCATCGACACGACTACCAGCACGATAACCAGTTTCGTGTGCGCTATCCGCAGCGCAACCGTTAAGTAACTAAAGGCGAAGAGGTGCAACGCAATGTCGCTGACCTTAGGCGCAGCACTCGGTAACCCGCTACCAAGGGCCATCCAGGTGCAGATAAAGAGCGGCAGCCAAAAAGCGATCCGCCGAAGCGACACATCATAGAGTTGCTTGTCAGCCGGCACTGGTCTCGTGCACAAAATCTACAAGGTGCTTCACGTTGTCGACCGGAGTCTCTGGGATGATGCCGTGCCCGAGGTTAAATATGTGTCCATCGCGCCCGCGTACGTCAGAGAGCACTGCTGCTGCCTGAGCAGATACAGTCGCCCGATCAGCGCAAAGTACAATCGGATCTAGATTGCCTTGCACGGCTTTGCAGCCCAGCTTATCCCAGGTCGGTGCGAGCGGCGTTCGCCAATCGAGAGCAACAACATCAACTCGGGTTTCGATGAGAGATTCAAGCAAATGACCATTGCCAGTACCGAAGTAAATGATAGGTACCTGGCCGCGTAACTTGTCTACCAGCGCTTTTGTGTGTGGCAGCGCATAGGTTTTAAAGTCAGCAATCGAAAGTGACCCTACCCAGGTATCAAAGATCTGAATCGCATCGACGCCTGCATCGATCTGCAACTGCAGGTAGCTCGCCAAACTCTCGGTCAACTTGGACATTAGTGCGTGCCAGGCTTCGGGCTCCTGATACATCATTTTCTTTACGTGTACGTAATTACGCGAGCCCTTTCCCTCAACTGCGTAAGATGCAAGCGTAAAAGGCGCACCGGCGAAACCGATAAGTGCTATTTCAGGAGGCAGCCCCTGCAGAATATTCGTCACCGTATCTGCAATGTATGGGGTACCTTCACGTGCATCCAACTGGCGCAAATTCTCAATACCTGCAGGCGTTCGAATCGGGTTATCAAACACCGGTCCGACGCCTGGTTGGTACTCGAGGTCTAAGCCCATTGGCACCAGTATTGGCAATAGGTCAGCAAACATGATGGCCGCGTCTACGCCCAGAATACGCTGGGCGTCCAACGTCGCCTGTGCCGCCATCTCAGGATTGGTAAAAAAATCGAGGCTGTTGGTTTTGCCTTTGAGCGCGTGGTACTCGGGCATATATCGACCGGCCTGGCGATTTAGCCAAATCGGGGTGTGCGGTACTGGCTTACCAAGACATGCGTCAACAAAAACCTTGGTGACGCCGGCTCTGGCGGCGGATTCAGACATGCGTTCAAACTGCTCAACTAGATAGCGAATGAACCTTATCAGACGGACGGTATACGCGCATACGAGCAAAACCCTTAAGCGTCTGCTCTGAACTAACAAATAATCGTCGATACCCACCCACCGTCGCTTCAAAAGCTCCGGGCATAGAGTCAGTAGAGCGTCTGGGAGAGCCCGCCGGAACCAAGGGGAGCCGCAGCTCCTTAAGCAGACGCGCGCTCACGGGGCACATAGCGAACGAATCTTTAGAGCTTACCGCCTGCAACCGTTCGGCAAGCCCTACGCAAGCGCCAACCATGGTGTAAGCACGCACCTCGCTGCGACCCCATTGCCCCAACGAGCAATAGCCTGAAGCAACCCCAGCCCGGATTCGTAGTACCTCCGATACACCAAAACCATGCCAACGGGAGTTAAGCATGGGTAGCTCATCAAGCAACTCAATCACAAACTCGCAGGCAGAATGCACCGCTTCGCCTCTGTTGGTTTCCTGGCCATTTAGAGCCGAGAAAAACAACAAGAACCCATCACCCATGAACTTATCAAGAGTGCCTCCGGTCTCATTCGCCTTGCTCACCACAGCGTCAATCAGATCATCAAGAACTGTACCTACAACCTCGGGTGGCAGTGGCGAACTCCGAGCGGTGAATTCCACCAGATCCACCATCACCACTGTTATCCAGCGCCGCTCCTGCGATGGTTCACCCCGAGCCAAACCCTGAGGTACAAAGGGTTGCAAAACGGCCAGCCGCTCTTGCCATTGCCGACGGTGATCATCGAGTTTTTGTGTCAACCGAAAGCCAATATCGGCAAGCGCTACCGTAAAAACGAGTAGCAATAGCACGCCCGCCAACCATAGAGCGTCGTTGGTGCTCAATCGCACCTCGGGAGCGCCCAGCAAATAGGCCGCGACTACGCTGCAACCACTAATCAGCAATGCGAGCAACAAAGCGCTCCTGCCGCCAAGGGCGACATTAGCGTTTACGAGTGCACCCATTACAGCGACAACCAGCGCAATGGGAAACTGTAGTAGGAGAAGCAACCCTGGAACGACAACGAGCTCTACCTGTTGCAACGCCTTAACGCGGGAATCGAAAATCTGATTGCTATGGCAAGTACCCACAGAGACTCTCAAGACATCCAGGGCCAAAATCCCACACAAGGCCAATAGCAAACCAGCCAGCAATTGACTACGGCTAAGTATGCTAGGAGGAAGCACCAAAAGCGCCGTGGCAAAAAGGGACCATCCGAGAATTCGGAAGGGTCGAGCCTGACGATATAGATTGCGAACAGCCATACACAGAAGCCTGGCCCAGCCAGGCGATGTATGGCAGAGGATATTAGCCGTAAAGCCCTAAGGTTATTCGACCCGGCTAAACGACTCCATACGCGTGCATTGCATCTGCTACCTTCACAAAGCCAGCAACGTTGGCACCACCAACGTAGTCAACCGCTTTGCTCTTGGGTGCAGAATTGTGTTCTACGCACTGAGCATGAATGCCCCGCATAATATCCTGTAATCGAGTATCGACCTCACCACGTGACCAGGCGATTCGCATCGCGTTCTGGCTCTGCTCGAGTCCCGAAACAGCAACACCGCCCGCGTTGGACGCTTTGGCCGGCGCATACAAAAGGCCTTTTTCGCGGAATAGATGCTGCGCATCAAGGGTGCACGGCATGTTCGCTCCCTCTGCCACTACGCGCACACCATTGGCAACCAGTTTCTTGGCGTCAGCTCCATCGAGCTCGTTTTGCGTTGCACAAGGGAAGGCCATGTCGGCTTTTACGGCCCATGGTCGTTTACCCGCAGTAAACTTGGCTTTCTTGAACTTCTTGGCGTAATCCCCAATACGACCGCGCTTCTCAAACTTGAGCTCCTTAAGGTACTCAAGCTTCTCTCGGTCAAACCCATCTGGGTCATGAATAAAGCCAGTCGAGTCGGACAGCGTTATCGCCTTAGCTCCGAGGTGCAACAGTTTTTCAGCACAGAAGATAGCAACATTGCCGGAACCACTCACCAGTGCAGTCTTACCTTCAAAATCTTCACCGATCTTTTCGAGCATGTTCTGAGTGAAATACACCACTCCGTAGCCAGTGGCCTCCGTTCGCACTAGCGAACCGCCAAAGGACAACCCTTTACCTGTAAGCACCCCGGTAAACTCATTTTGAACACGCTTGTACTGACCAAACATGTAGCTGATCTCTCGCGCACCAACGCCGATGTCTCCTGCCGGCACGTCGGTGTCTGCGCCAATGTGGCGGCTAAGCTCAATCATGAGTGATTGACAGAAGCGCATCACTTCGCGATCAGATTTACCCTTGGGATTGAAATTGCTGCCGCCCTTACCACCACCCATTGGTAAGCCGGTAAGCGCATTCTTGAAGGTCTGTTCAAAACCGAGAAACTTCAAAACACTTTGGTTCACCGAGGGATGAAACCGCATGCCGCCTTTGTAAGGGCCAATCGAGTTATTAAACTGCACCCGCCACGCCCGGTTGGTCCGAATGGTCCCGTCATCAGCTTCCCAACAAACCCGAAAAATTACGATGCGATCGGGTTCCGTCATGCGCTCAAGAATCGACATATCGGCATAGTCTTTGTGAGTCCGCATAAACGGCATAACCGTTTCGGCAACCTCTTGTACTGCCTGATGAAATTCGGGCTCGCCCGGATTTCGTTTCACCAAACCACTCATAAAGGTATCTAGTGCTTTTTGCGTCGCCTTATTCATATCCCAATCTCCCTGATTATCAATTTATCAAACTAGCTATCTGAGCTTTTGCATCGCGCCTATCCGTCCTTGGACCTACGCAGAACCATTCATAAAGTACCAACCAGCGGCCGCGAACGCGGCGACCACAACTGCTAAAAACACCCAACGTAAGCCACCACTGCTGTTTGCAGATGCAGCACCTCTCGCCTTCGCTTTCTTCGACCCCCTGGTCGCTTTGCCACCTGGCAACAGCAAGAGAGCCTTGGTGGCACCAAATTCAATGACGTCTTTCGAGCTTAGAAATCGTTTGAGGACAACTTCCCCGTTAACTCGGGTTTTGTTTGTCGACATCTGATCGTGAACCGACCACTTTTCGCCGCGGCGTACAAGTTTGGCGTGAAAATCTGAAACGCTGGGGTCTTCTAACAAGATGGAGAGTTCGTGCTTTGCGCCATTTTTACCAATGTTCCAAAAGTTCAGGTCGCCTTCACTACGCAACGAAATGGGTTGGCCATCTCCAGAATCCCCTAGCAATACAAGCGTGGGCTCGTTGAACTGTGCAGCCAGAGCGTCAGCATCAATCGCAAACTGCTCATTAGCTTCGCCCGGTTTTAGAATGATCGTGCCGGGACTGTCGTCTTGCCAGGAGCGCGGCAAGTTTTTGTTGACAGCCATCATCATGGTCTGGCCCATCGCCGCTCCCGCCAGGTCGCTATCATCGGGGGCAGCGGCCTCTTCGGGAACAGCGGGAGCAGCAGACCGTATAACGGTAGCGCCAGCCGCCACTGGGGCTGCGTCGGCAGGTTTAGGGACCGGAGCTTCACTATCCGCGAGGACGAGTGTGTGAGTATCGAATCGAATCTCGTCGCCGCTGACAGCGAGAGTTGGGGTGGCCAAACGCTGGTGATTAATAAACGTACCGTTAGTAGACCCAAGATCCGTCACCATCAAGCCTTCGGTAGCGGGCGCGAGCGATGCGTGATTAGACGATACCGTTGTCTGCTCGAGCTGCAACGTTTGATCATAAGTAACGCCCTGATGTTCAATGGATGGCGAGCGCCCAACAATAACAACGTTGTTGAATTCCAGAACGGTCCCACCCGCCTCATTGTTTAGTGCAAATCGATTATCGCTCAATGTGCTTCTCCCCTATTTGATATTTCAGTTTGTTTCGTCAGATCTTTGAATCAGACCATGTGGGATGTGCGTATTCATGACGCCCACAAGAGTAAGGCCACCAGCGCACCCACAACGCCAATGGCTATCAGTAGATCGCGATCAAATTCTGTGAGCCATGCCTTCTTTTCTTGAGCCACTGGCAAGGCAATCTTAGGTGCTGCCATCGCGGGTGCTGCAGCAACAGGCTCGGCAGCTGGAATCCTCGGGGCATCAGCATGAGGACCCGGACGTTGCTCGAATCGCTCGCGTAGTTGCGCAACGCTCAACGGCGGCTGGGCTATCAGCGACTCATCAAGTTCCTTGACCCTCAGACAGACAACGCTGACATTGTCTCGGGCCGGGCCCTCAAGAACCCTTTTGACCAGGGCTGTAACTGCCGCACTGGGCTCCTGATTAGCGGCTAGCAGCGCTCCAATATCTTCATCACGCAATTCGTCATGTAAGCCATCACTGCACAGCAGCAGTAAATCTTCGTTGGCAAGCTCGACGTCGAGTTGCGCTGGAACCGGGGGCGGATTTGCAATACCCAACGCCTGCACCAGCACGTGTTTTTGCGGATGTCCAAAGGCTTCAGCGGGTTCTACAACACCTGACTCAAGTAGTTGTTCAAGTAAAGAATGATCGCGCGTTAAGCGAACGAGTTCAGTATCTCGCCAAAGGTACACTCGACTATCGCCACACCAACCCACTTGAGCACGCGCACCCTGCAAGCGCACAACCACGATAGTACTGCCCATGTTTTCGGCAGACCGTCTGATACCCTCGGCAAGAACGGCATCATGCGCCTGGTCTATGAGTTGAGTAAGCGGCAAATCGACAGAGTAATCGTCTTTGTGCAGAGCCTGGATAAGAGCTTGTTTTGCAACTCTAGAAGCAACATCACCACAGGCGTGCCCCCCCATGCCGTCTGCAACCAGCCACACGCCTGCTTCTTCAGACCAACCTAACGAATCTTCGTTGTGTCTATACCTATTCCCTGGGTGGGTTTCAGCGGCAAATTCTATCAATGGTAGATCACTCAAATGCGCCTTGAACTGCGGCGGCGGCCCGTTGATATACCTTGGGCCGGAACGTTTCGTCATTGCCCAGCCCGGAAAACAATCTATCCAGACTTGAAGCCAACCGATCAGCTTCACCCAAATATTCAGTTAGTGTCACGATGCTCAAGAGTCCCTGTTCGGCGGTTCCGTAGTCGACCATTCGACGCGAAACCGCCTGGGCAATCAATCTTTTCCGCAACGCCCGAACGGCGCTTTGATCAACCGAGCTTTGTTTCCATTGAGCTGCTAGTTCATCAATAACCGTCTCAAGTCTGGCGCCCGCTTTAACCGCCGTTTCTGGATCCGCCTGGCCTGCAACTATAAGATCGTCCACCGCTTTCTTTAAAACCGGCGTTTGAGCTGGCGACAGTTCCTCAGAAATAAGCTGAAGAGTTCGAAAGTGGTGGTCAGCCAAACGCAGACTGCCGGGTTCGATCCCCTGCTGACGACGTTGCGCATACCAGCGCAAATCATTCGGATCAAGCCCATGGTGGCAGCTTTGGCAATCATAGAGCCCAAATTCTGGCGCCCAGCGCGATTGGTTGAAGTAACTGCTTCGCAGCATTCCCAAAAATTGTTTGGCCCCCTGAAGTTGCCCAGTTAACCAAAGCTGTACACCTTCAAAGTTGCCTTTGCGCTCTCGATAATCCGCGTCAATGCTGAAGTGCGGAGGCTGGTTGGTGGTGAAGTTCTCCAGCTCAAAACTCAGTCGTGGATGCCCCGCCCCCATAATTCTGTGGGTAGCGAATTTGTTTTTTGTGCCTAGATGGCAGCTAAGACATAGCTGCGCGCGCTGCACCGGTTGTTCCGAGGGATATAGTCCATTGGCAATATTGTCTGCATGAGTATTACCCGGATCATCATGGGTTTTGATCCAGTTTTCAGAGCCTCCATGGCATGCCTCGCAACCTACGCCATCGTTCAGGCTGAACTCGGGGCCGCGCTTGTCCTTTGGAACGTTGTCGGCATGACAATCGAGACAGATATCTGCCGTGTGCGCACTGCCTATCCCGAGTTTTTGCGCGATCAGTTTGGATTCTGGCGCAAGCAAGGTTTTGTAGGCCCTGGAATGATAGTCCTGTGCTCGCCAGATCCTGTGCTCATTGAGCCAAACCGTTCGATTGTCCTGACGGCTGGTGCGTCCGTGACAGGCGCCACCCGCACAGGATGCTGCACCAAAGTGGATATTGTCATCGATCGTTGACGGATCGGCACTTGCAACCGAACAAAAGAGGGCAACACCCGCCGTGAGAAGAATACTCAGGCAATGTGCTCTCACCTCAGGCGGCGAACTGATCAACAGGAATGGCCGTCTGCTCACTAACGCGCCCCTCCTGCCCCTGCTGCCGTTTCTACCTGAGAGGAGAGGGCAGCCTCTTCAGCATCGGCCTCCGCGACGGACTCTGTATCAGCAGCGCCAGATGCGTTAACGGCCGTTCCAGTGCCTTCTGTATCTTTCACAAACCAGGGTTCGCCTTCACTGTTGAGATACATTCGATTCATATCGTCGCGCGACAAAGGCCTTGATCCGCGACGACCAAATACAGCGATTTGTCCGCCCGTCTCGTCTACGCCGCGATCCCTGTCAAGACCCTTCGACAACGCGAGTGCCGGGCGCCTTGTTGGATAGCTCGCAATGAGATTTGGATTCGGCTCCGGGCTAAATCCGTAGAAGTTTGGCTGCAGAGAAGGCGACGTTAGCTGCACCACCTTTAGGCCACCTTCACCATCCGCCAGATAAGCAAACAGTGATGCATTGGTGGTTGCAACAATTACATCTCGCGCATCAACAATCTTACCGCCAGCGTTGTAGCTGGTTTGGAGTTTCAGTCGGTCGGGTGAGGTTGTGTCAACGATTACGAGGCCCTGGGCGCCGGCTGCAACGTATGCATAGGTGCGAGCCACATATACCCGACGCGCGTCGTCGAGGGCTACCACCGAGCCCGTGGGTTTTGGAGCCTTGACGCTGGTTACATCAATGGTTTCAAGCCCGTTTGCGGTGGTGACGAACAGATACCGGAACTGCAAGGCCGTCGCGCGCGGATCATTCAGTGCTATTCGGCTCACAAGTTCTGGTTGCATCGGATCTTCAAGCGAAACTATTAGCACTTCGTTCGGTAGTGTCAGGTAGGCCGTAGATCCACCTAGCGTGATATGCCGAACACCATTCAACAAACCATCCGGATTCCACGTCAAAGCGCGTTTAAGATTGTTGTTACGTAGTTCACCGTCCTGCAGCGTGTTGACGTTAACGAGTATCAGGCCCTCCGTGGCATCCGTTATAACGGCGTAGTTGTAAATGGGATGGAAGGGCTGCTCTTGATTGATCTCGCGCATGAGCTTGCCTTCATTCTTGAAGGGTGCCACGGGTTGGTTCGTCGGCAAAGCCATGCAGGTTGCATTCTTTGACTTAACCTGGGTGCCCTGGCCAATCGGACTAAAGGGTGTGGTTACTATTCGTTGCGAGAATCCCTTGTTGGCAACGTTGGCTATATCGTAGACACGCATGCCATTCTTACCCTCGGCAACATAGAGATATTCGCCGCGCATCTGCAGACAGTTGGCCATCCCGGCCCGGTGCTGGAACCCATGTTTTAAAACACCACCAGCCGCCTCATGCTGGGCAAAGAAATCCGGATAGGCATATTTCTGCAAATAGCTGCCAATAACCGCCTGGGGTTCTTCCCACTCTGTTACCTGGATGCCAGACACTTCCCCGTCGCCACCCACCCAGGCGTTGTAGCCCACAAAATTAACGAAGTTAGTACCAAACATCAGAAGCTGCGCCATGATGGCGTTGTTATCGTTGTCTTCAGACAAATGGCAATCGCTGCAGTTCTTGGTTTCAGACAGTCGCACTGTATGAGGGAAATGCGGGTTGAAAGCCTGCGAACTAAAACCAGAGGAAGCAACCGGCGGCTGCTGTATATAGATCTTCTCTCGATTTGCGTTGGTTGAGGATAGTACTAACGCTGATGTTGACCGAACAGGCGCTATCTTACCGCCCTTCGCCGGACCTCTGCGCCCAAGTAAGAACATCTGATCGCGAGCCACCTGAGGATTATAGGTTGCAAAGTTTCGGCTCTTGCCTCCCTCGTAGTGATGACGTTCCGTTTTCTGATTAGCCTCGATGGGCAAGTGACAACCGCCACAACTGGTGGTCCAGGAGGTATGGCAGGTGTAGCACTCCATATCGTCGTATGAGTGCGCGAGATCCGCCTTGGCCACCTCGGGTCCCCACTGCTGATCTGCAGTGTTTTTCGACATCGTTTTGGCCCGCGCAGCCTTGGAATTGTAGTCGGAGTGATTCGGATCAACCGCGTTCTTAACCAGACTCACTTTCCATTCCAGATCTTTGTTAAGCGCCGAGCGTTGGTACAGGTCGCCATCAATCCACTCAAAGCGGGGTCGCCCGCCCGGAACGCGCAGAGCAAGAAAATCAGTACCACCATCTATCGCAGCCGGACCAGACCCAAACAAATTGGGTAACTCCTGAGCTGTACCGTGGCAGTCTTTGCAATCCACCTCTACCGCCAAAGCAACCTCACCCTGTATGTGGCCGTTACCGTGGTTATCTTGCGCAAAATGGCAGTCGACGCAATGCATGCCTACGTCCAGATGAATAGAAGACATGTGCACGGCCTTATCGAACTTGGCCGGGTCATCGTTCTCCACCACGTTGTTTTCCGCATCCAACAGATTACCGGTTCGATCGCGCTTGAAGACAGCCCGGAAATTCCAACCGTGGCCGTGATAATCAGCAAACTGGGTGTCATTGAGTTTCGGGTTTAGTTCCGACACTGCCTCCAGAAAATCGGTGTCCGCCCATTTACCACGCGGAGCCGCCCCTTCCGGGTTTCGCTCAAGCACTTCGTGCGCCTCTTCGCTGGTGGGATACACCTGTTCCTCTGGCCACATCGTCGGAGCGTCAGACTCGTAGTCCCACATGGTGTAGCCAAGGTAACTGTTCACAAACATGTTGGGCTGGTGCATATGACACACCATGCACTGCGACGTGGGAATAGCGTTGGTAAAGCTGTGCTTTATGGGGTGACCCGGCTCGCCTTTCGGGATGGTTGGATCAGAGGTCGCGGTTTTTCCCGTGTGTCCGTGCTGAGCGTATCCCGCTGAATGTCGGGGATCACGGTCATTGGCATAAACGACATGACAGGAGGCACAGCCGGAGTTACGAAAATCTCCGGGCTGATCATTGGTACCCATAAACCAGGTGAAGGGATCGTTTAGTCTGGTTTTGGTGATATTGATGACTGGCACAGAGATGCGTGCGCCAGTGCCGGGCCCGCGATTCGACTGACGAATATCGGGCCGTCCCGGCTCTTCCAAGCGCTGCACCAATCCGAGTGAGTTGGGTATCGCAGTTTCTGGAAATAAATTAATGATGTTTCGACCACCGCGTTCGAACACGCGGAATACATCGCCCGGCTTGGTCGACTCCCAGGCAGGAAGCGGTAATAGTTGCGGCAGAATACCTTTCTCGTCTTGCAGTTGTGCTGCTAGAACCTCATCAAGCACTGGGCCTTTTAATATCGCTGGCTCGCTGTCGGTGGTGTAAGACTCGCCGAGTATGTACTGCTTGAACGGCAGAATACCGTTATTGTAAGACGCACCGCCCCACAGCATGGCACCGGTTGCGTGCAAACTACGAACGGATTTCTCAATTTGATCTTGATGACAAGCACCACAGGCAAGCTCTACAACCCGATAATCTGAGGGATTAACAAAGCGCACAAACTCCCGGCTCTCTTTGTTAAGCAGGGTATAAGTGCGCTCAGGATTGGCGCTGTGGGGGTAATGCCACGCGTCCGGGTACTCAGGCAAAATATGGGCGAGCTCCTTAACCGCAATGTAGCCATCTGACTGTTTGCCTTTGGGCAAACCATGCCCGCCTTCACCACCACTCTTGGCATCGCGCGGAACGAACTGATTCGCATCACCACCATGACAATCGGTACACCCCAAATCCACCCCGGGTGCGTTGTGCATGGTCTTCTGATCTGAGTCGGTATGACAGGATACACAGCCGGCGCTCTTGTCGTTCGCAGCAGTGAGAGAAGGCTGATTGAGTGGGGCCGCAGGTCCCATCACATAGTTTCGTTCAACCTTAGTTACAGCCTCGGACGCATTGGCGACCCCTGTAACATCAGTCAGCACCAAAGTAAGGATAACGAAAGCAACACTACCGACCAGCAAGCCAATTCTTGTATTCATCTTCGCGCCCCTCAAAACGACAGCACCAGATTCATCATGAAGTAACTCGCATCTTCATCCGGGAACAAATCCTTAAATCCCTCGCCTGGAATTAAGTACGCATAGCTTGTACGAAGCACGATGTTCTGCGTGGCGAGCGGTCGCCAAATCAAACTAGCTGACAGGTCATGGCCTATCTCTTCATCAATGCTGCCCTGGTTTCGAACGGTTTCCAGAACCTCAGTGTGATCAAAGCGCATGTAGTTGTAGTTGAAACTCAAACGAAGCGACGGGAGCAAATCTGCGTCAGCGCCTATACCGGCGAGAATCATGCCGGGGTTTGTAAAGTTGGATTGCCCTTGCTCCTTGGTGGAGCGCAGGTTATTGAGCAATCCATTGCGGGTTGAAAGTGCAACACGACCGCCACCAATCAACGGCACAGATTGCCGCAACCAGTAGCTGGTATCAGAGCCAGCGAACACCGGATTTTCGAAAATCGCATCAAAGCCCGTCGCCTTGTCGTCGAAGGGGTCATCATCGCCAGATCCGTACAGGAACGACCCGCGGAACCTTAGCCAATCCATATCGAAGCCAGCTTCAAACGCGAAAAAGCCTGCGCGGATATCTACTTTTTGCTCTTCAAACACACCTGGCGTAGTGCTTCCAATCGCGTAATACGCCGAGGTTGTCAGATTGAGTCGGCCAAAGTGCCCGTCGCCGTTGTAACCAAAGTACACCACATCGTACTTGCGGGGCCGTTCGTCACCGAGTGATGCAGGCCGCGCAATAAACTCGTTGTTATCGAAGAAAAACGTGTCGTCTTCTCGATTGCGGTTGTAAACCACGGTGGCCTGCGACACAAAGCCGAGTCGAGGAAAATCTTGCCAGAACGCGTTAAGCGCCACGACATCATCTTTGCGGAGATCTTTAGTGACGTCGTTCAGACCGCTATTTGTGTCCTTCTCGAGACGTCGGAAGTACGCAACGTTGTATTGAAAGATATTGTTATTGCGATTACCAAACAATCGAATGCCAAGTTGGTTGTCTTGAAACAGGAAACCGCGGAAATCGCTATTAAAGGGTTGAATGCCTATACGAATGCTATCGAAGTCGTAACGATCGCCTACGTTGCGTAAGTGCCGATCATAGAACGCGGCCTGAATACCCAGATGATGATCAGTACGGTTGGTACCCCGACTGGGTCGTGCGTTTACGCCCTGTAGTTCCTCGAGATCAACATAGTTAATGCTCAGAACAGGGGTGAACCGAAACTCGTGATCTGGTGGTCGAAACACCGTGTCACCTTTGAGGTAGACAAACTCTGCGGCAAAGTTCTGATTGATAAAGAACTGATCGCTATTGCCAAAGATGTCTAGTCCACCTGGATCCGCAGTAGAGGATGCACCTATAGGTGTTGGAACCTCGCGCACTTCAGCCAGGGTGTCTGATAGTGCGTTGATACTGAAAAACCATTCGTCACTGTTGACCGGGCGATCCCCTTTCAACACGTTGCGGTTATATGGGTCCCACCATGGATACTGATAACGAACAGAATCGTTACCAACAAGGTCTTGAAAGGCATCCAGATTTTCAACGATGCGCCATCGATCCGGCAACGCCAGAGTGACGCAGTTTTGCGAACCGCCCTTACAGTCGAGCGTTGGCGCGGCAGCAACACACTCACTCCGGCCAGAACTAACACAGGGCACGGCTGACGCCTTGTTGCGGCCACGCACCAAAGAGTAATCAAAGCGGTTTTCTTCACCGGCGGCACGCGCGGTTGAACCTTCAACTCGATCTGCCGCGTTATCGGCATCAGGTTGAGGACATTCCACGCGCCGGTAGCCCGGTCGACGGCGGTTAACTATTCGACCACGGTCATCCTGGTAACAAACTTCAGCGGCCATCGCGGGTGGCGCCACAAAGGCGAAGCCAACGACAAATGTACTTCCAACCAGGCCGGCAGCAAACAACGCAACAATACTAAGGACAGAACTCGTTAGTCTCATCTACTTGCCCTCACAAGGTCGTTGCTCGGAGGCATCAAAAGATCCCCCCTCTAAGAAGGGTGACTGAGGACACTGTATGTAGCGGAGGCGAGTGCCCTGAGGGCTAAGTTGATCGGCGCGCATCTCAATCGGGGCGTTATTGATTGCACCCCCTAAAGCGATCCCGGCCTCGTGCAAACCCAGAAAAGAAATCATATCGTCCTGATCTACACCATCACCCGAGACGCCGATACCACCAATAAGGGTGTTGCCCCGATAGATAGGCACGCTACCCGGAAAAATTTGAAAACCGTTGGCTACAGCATTCACCATCGCCGGCGGATCAAAACTGGCCGCACCAAGGTCAATAACTCCGGGAGTTGTTCGCCCCGTGTTAAATCCCGCGCCCGCACAACCCATGGGAACATCACCAAAGGCGCCAGCGGTTACAGAAAACAGCACGTGCTGCACTATGGCGTTAATGGCCAAATCGAGCTGCAATCCCGTAGAGAAGGGACTCCACTCTCCTTCCGGTTTACTCAATGGGCCAGGACCACGCTCATCAATACCGTCGGGGAAGAACGGTCGCGACAGGTTTCCGCCGGCACGATCTGAAAACGCGAATGCGCCGTTTTCTAACGCCAACGGATCTTCGAGGAAGGCGCGCAGATCAGTGACATAGCTCCCCAAAGGAACCTGAGCCAGCAGCTCCGCGCCAGCGCTAGTAAAGGCCACATAGTTGGCAGGTGGTAGGGCATTCAGGAAGTCTGCACCGGTTGCGCCAGAGAAAAATGCCGCCGTACGGGCTTTTTGTAGCGATACATCCGCGCCAAATACGGGGGCGTCGCGGGTGCGGACCATTCCAAGGATTTCGCCATTGGTGTCCACAACAGAAATTGTGACCCGGGCTTGACTGTTTAGCGGGCGCCGAATTTGAGCACGGGCACTATTGGCGACGCGCAGTGCATTGCTAAGTAGCGTTTGAGTTTCATTGGGTTGAAGTTGATTACCACCTAACTCAACGGCATCTGTACCCTCGGATGCAGGAAAGCGATTGGCGTTGGCGCTATCGACAAACACAAAGGCATCCTGACCATCAAAGCCGGTGGTGGCAGCTCGAATACCCGAAGCCGGCGTGCCAAAAGCGGTACCAGCACGCACAGCCGAATCGGTGTAACCGGTCACTGCAATCAATACGCCAGCAGCACCATTGACCGCCGAGAATGGGGGCGACTGTGCAGGGTCACTGGCCAGGTCTTCGACGCCCGCGTCGCTAAAGCGAAAGGTCTTACCGTCGACGGTGATGCGATTGGCACGCCGATCAAGCGGCGCTGCGCGATTAAACGTAGCAGCAACGGCGATTAGTTCATCGACATCAGCATCAATGTCACTGATTGAACTATCGACGCTATACAGACCATCTGCAATTACGCCAACGCCGCCAACGGGTACGCCATTTTTGTAAAGGGGTAAGCCGCCAGGATCGGCAGATAATCCAAGCGGAGAACGATGCGGACCCGGCGCGGCAGCGCCTCCGCTAAACCGATTAGAAAAATCCGAGCACGCAAGCTGGCTGAACTGGACACCAAACAGTGGACCAGCCGGCTGATTTATTTCCCCGGGATTAAAGTGATCCTGAACAATTTGATTCGCCGTACGGGTAGTAAAGGCGTTACCTTCGCTAGACAGATAGGCTCCGGTGATCGCCTTCGCAATGGCACCTAGCTGATCGAGATTAAGCCCATCGAATGGAGCAGCAGCCACCGGCAGAACCAGCCCTTCTAAACCAGCGGTGATCAGGGGTGACCCATCGGCAGCAGTACCCGTAGATACAAGCATAGACCGATTAGCCGGGTCGCCCATGCGGAATACGCCAAGCACGTTACCAACGCGATCGGTGACAGCGATCGTAGCGTCCACGCCCTGCGCCTGCGCCTCGGCAACACCGCGCGCGATGATGTCTTCTACATCTGCAACAGAGAGAAACTCGCTGGCAATTGTGCCGCACTCACCAGAGCAATCCGGATCTGGGCCATTTATGCCTATGGGCTCTTCTGTACTGCCACCACCACAGCTCGTTACGCCCAACGAAACAGCCACAGCCAACCCAATATTGCCTATAAGCGTGAGCGAGAACTTTGTCTTCCGTGCAGCGTTAGAAATTCTGTTCATCTTTAATCCTCTCCAACCGGAACACCAATCTTGTCCACGGCCCCCCATTGATGGGCTAAGGCGCCCATGTTCTTCTCCAGGTCTTTCTCTATATCTACGATCAATTCAGCGCCGGCCGCATCGCGGGGATGGTAGGCGTGACAATCAATGCAACTTAGAGCCACTTGAGCGGCACTATCCCGATCGCCATGGCACTGATAGCAGTTATCCATTGTCGGCATCAGCAGATCATTCGACTTATCGGAGTCTTCTGCGGCGTGACAGGTCTGACAGGCCTCATCACCGATAAGCAATTCATCGCTATCTGTGTCTCGCAGTACCTGATGAGCCACATGATCAAAGCGCGCATCTGGTACAAAGTCTTGCGGGAGCTTCACAGGATGGACCCAATATTGATCCTCAATATCTACTGCATCCTGTCGCTCGAAAGAGTGGCAAGCGGCGCAACCTATTTCGCCAGAGAATTGCGCATCTACAATCTGCTCGAGCTCGCGCTCTACGCAAACCTCCGGCGCATCGGTACAGCCCACCGTGCGTTCTGGCCGGTCTGGTAGTTTGCGATATGCAAAGAGCTCGCCCGTATCGTCAGGATCAAAATACTTCTTGAGCAGCATGCCTTCGAGAGCAAAAACAGCCTCTCGAAGCCGTGCATGCGGCAAGCTACGATCAGGATCTGATTCATCAAAATCAAGTTGATGGCAGTCTTGACAGTGCGTTTCCATATTGACGGGTAAATAGTGTTCGCCGTCTATACTCAGGCTGTGGCAGGAACCACAGGTTAGCGCCTCGCCACTACCCAGGTCGGTTACTTCTCCGGGATCGAGGTGAATATCGTGCGGGAACAAAAGCTCTGAAGTCTCGGGTGAGTTCTGAATCTCCGTGTCGCTCACCGCCTCATAACGCCAACTGTCCTGCCCCGAACCAGTGAAACCCTCTAGTTCAAAGCGCGGCAACATGTATTCATACGAAGGATGAGTGTCTTTGGCAAAACCGACAACCTGAGCCAGCGGATCTACGTCTCGATGAATGCCGTCATCAGAAGCATGACACTGAACACAGTCGCCATCTGCATCGCTCACCAGAGTTGTCGGTTCATTGTGTTCTCGGTGACAGGTTCCACAACGTTCATTTGCGTTAGCACCAAAGTCCGTAGTGTCTAGCGACAGGTTGCTCGCCTTGAGAAAGTTGCTGCTGACGTGATCTTGAATCGCACCATGACAGGCAACGCAAGCCTCGTTCTGCACGCGTTCAAAAGGCGCACCATGACAGCCCGCACAGTTGTCGCCGGTAACGAGCTCATGAGCAACATGCAACTCACCTGAAGTCCAGACCTGGTCCGAAAACAGCGCTGCCACCGGCGCATCCGCAGCCCGATCACCCGAAAACAAAAAGGGTACAACAAACATTCCAACCACGATCAACAGCGCGCCCAACCAGGCAAAGGCGCGCTTGGCCAGCAGGGTCTCAGAT
>CAZFIA010000058.1:19353-22703 GCA_964519335.1 uncultured Pseudomonadales bacterium | reverse complement strand
AGATAGTCGGTTGCGTTCATGGCGATCTCCATTCCAAGCATCGAGATCATGCTCATACCGATAGCGGTCTTGAAAGCGTCTGCCAGTTGCATGCTGCGTGCAAGCAAAGCGGTCTCGAGCGCGATGCTTGTGAGCAGACCCATAATAATCGCGAGCGACATGACCAGTAGCGGTGCTGTTTCTGGCGCCCAGGTTTGGAAGGCCAATATGGTACCGAAGTCGCCGATGCTGCAGCCCAGCAGACACCAGGCGGTGTTTACCGCAGCACTTCGCCAGGTGTGCGGACAGCGCCAGTGAAATGGCTGGACGGCATCAACTTGAGGGCTAACCTCAGTCATCTATGAAGCGATGCTATTAGGCCGCATTGCGCAACGCATTAATGCGATCATCAAGCGTTGGGTGACTCCTGAACAGCGCGCGTATGCCAGCGGGCATGCCGCCGTTTATCCCGAAGGCAACCAGTGTGTCTGGCATTTGCGAAGGCTGAGCGCTTGGACCTTTGAGTTTCTCAAGGGCAGCGATCATCTTCTCGCGGCCAGCAAGCTCCGCGGCGGAGCTGTCGGCCCGGTACTCGCGGAATCGTGAGAACCACATGGAGATGGCGTTGGCGACAAAACCCAGCACAACTTGCGCAAGCATATAGGTGATGAAGTAGCCGATGCCGTAGCCGTTGCCGCGGAACAACGCCTGATCAACGGTTCGCCCGATGATGCGGGCAAAGAACACGACAAAGGTGTTCATTACGCCCTGCACCAGCGCCATGGTAATCATGTCGCCGTTTGCGATGTGGCCAATCTCGTGAGCAATGACTCCCTCAACTTCATCTCTGTTCATGGTGTTGAGCAAACCGACGCTAACCGCCATCAGCGCGTCGTTGCGCTTCCAGCCCGTTGCAAATGCGTTGGGTTCCTGGGATGGAAAAATCGCCACTTCAGGCATGCCGATGCCGGCCTGTTCGGAGATCCTCTTGGTGGTATCAACCAACCACTGCTCGGTTTCGTTCTGCGGATTCTCGATGACCTGAGCCTGGGACGAGCGCTTGGCCATGCCCTTCGACATAATCAATGAGATAAACGAGCCGACAAAACCAAACAAGGCGCAATAGATAAGCGACGCGGCCATGCCGCCGCCCACCATCTGGTCGATGCCAAATATGCTCATGACGATGCCTGCGACCAGCATTACGCCAAGGTTGGTTGCCATAAACATTGCCATTCGCATCATGAGCTTTAATTCTCCGCTAAGCAGGTAATCTGAGGGGTTAGTGAAATAATGGGGGCAAAACAGGTAAATGCAAGGTGCTGTCGGCCAATCCTGCGACCCCTAACAAGTATTTGACGGTTGCCGCCGTGGAGTCGGGGCTGTGAGCCTTGAGTATTGTAAATTCTTGGTCACATACAGCACTATGTAAGAACAACATAATATTAAGAACGAGCTAGAGGGAGAGCAGAATGAAGGTAGATGGCGGAATAGACTTTGACCTGTCGAAAGCAGGTACCCAGGCAAAAGAACTGGAGGAGATGGGCTACAGCGGTATTCTTACCGCCGAGACCTCCCACGACCCCTTTTTCCCGTTAGTGGTGGCGTCGCAGCACACCGAACGCGTTGATCTAATGACATCCATTGCTGTGGCCTTCGCGCGCAGCCCAATGACACTCGCAAACATTGGCCACGACCTTAATGCAGCATCCAAGGGCCGCTTTATTTTGGGTCTTGGGTCGCAGATCAAACCGCATATCTCCAAGCGCTTCAGCATGCCCTGGAGTTCTCCAGCCGCACGCATGCGCGAATTTATTTTGGCCATGCGTGCCATCTGGGCGAACTGGCATTCGGGTGAGCCCTTAGAGTTTGTCGGCAAGTTCTACACGCACTCGTTGATGACGCCCATGTTCACACCCACTAATAAAGAGTTTGGTGCACCCCGTGTGTTTCTGGCCGCTGTCGGTCCGATGATGACGGAAGTAGCAGGAGAGGTGGCCGATGGCGTGTTGATTCATGCGTTTACTACGGAGAAGTATTTGCGCGAAACCACGCTGCCTGCACTTGAGCGTGGTTTTGCAAAGAGCGGAAAGAGCCGCAGCGATTTCGAAATCACCTACCCCGTGTTTGTCGTTACCGGCCAAACCGAAGAGCAAATGGCATTGTCGCGTCAGCTCGTGATGAAGCAGATCGCGTTTTACGGTTCTACTCCCGCGTATAAGCCGGTGCTTGATTCTGTTGGCGCTGGAGAACTGCAGGGCGAACTCAACACGCTGTCCAAGCAAGGGCGCTGGGACGACATGGGTACCCTCATCGATGACAGTCTGCTCAACAAATTTGCGGTGGTCGCAGAGCCGCGCGCCCTTGCCGGGCAGTTGCAAGCGCGCTACGGCGACCTGGTAGACCGAACGTCGGCTGCTTACTCAAACATCGCCAAGGAAGACCAGATGGCGATTGTTAAAGAACTCACAGGTTAGGAGAGGACACATGAAAGTAGATGTCGGACTTGCGCATCATCTGGAACAAGTTAAAGACAGCGTCGTAGCGGCTGAGGCTGCTGGCTACGATGGCCTACGCGTGGCGGAGATGAACCACGATCCGTTCATGCCGCTGCTGCTCGCTGCTGAGCACAGTGAAAAGATCGAACTGGCAACGTCCATTGCCGTTGCGTTCGCGCGCAGCCCAATGATTCTTGCGAATCTGGGTCATGACCTTAATGCGTACTCCAAGGGCCGCTTTACGCTGGGTCTGGGTTCGCAGATCAAGCCTCACGTAACCAAACGCTTCTCAATGCAGTGGGGAGCACCGGCGGCACAAATGAAAGAGCTGGTGCTGGCCATGCGCGCGATTTGGGCGAACTGGTATGAAGGGGATCCACTTGAATTTGTCGGCAAGTACTATCGACACACGTTGATGACCCCTGCGTTCACGCCCGAGAACAAATCTTATGGGGCCCCGAAGGTTGTGTTGGCCGCGGTGGGGCCCAAGATGACTGAAGTGGCCGGGGAGGTCGCTGACGGCATGATCATTCATCCGTTCTCGACACTGCCGTTTATCAACAACGTAACCCTGCCAGCGATCGAGCGAGGCCTGGCGGCGAGCGGCCGGAGTCGCGAAGACTTTGAATTGAGTTATGGCAACTTTGTTGTCACTGGCCGCACCGAAGAAGAATTCGCTGCCAGCAAAAAAGCCACTCTCGAACGCATAGCGTTCTACGGCTCAACGCCGGCTTACAAAGGGGTGCTCGATTCCATTGGCGTGGGCGAGCTTCAGGGCGAGCTGAACGCGATGTCGAAGCAGGGGCGCTGGAAAGAGATGGGCACCCTGATCACCGACGATATCCTTGCGGAGTTTGCGGTGGTGGGTGAGCC
>CAZFIA010000058.1:0-19253 GCA_964519335.1 uncultured Pseudomonadales bacterium | reverse complement strand
GGGCAAATTGGTGTACAAAAAGGCCAAACAAAATTAGTCTAGGCCCAAGGTCAAACATCTGACAGCGCAGCCGCCATAAAAAAAACAATAGGCGGCAGTTCGGCGCATGGGAGCAGGGTCGAGTGATCGGATTGGACAGCAAGTACTCCATCTTCCGAGACGACGGGGAAGAGGGGGAATACTGGGAAGACGGGGCGGACGATGGCGCAGGTGATATTGCGTCGGTTGTGCTGCGCATCCAGCTTGGGCTCTTGAGCTGCGCCTTTGCTATTGCGTTTATGTTGGGCACGCTCGCCCCCTCCAAGGGCAACATCACGGCGGCTATGGCGCTTCCCGAGTGGAACGACAGCGTTGAGCCCTGGACCCACGAGGTTGAAACCTTTGCCTCGCGAGTAGCGACCGGCTTTGACCTGCGTCAGGAGGTTGCGCTGGAATTTTCACCCTGGATCCTTGAGGCCGCCTTGCGCCAGCAAATTTCTCCTGAATTGCTTGCCGGGCTTGTGCTCACCGAGAGTTCATTTCGAAAGAACGTAAAGTCGCCCGTTGGTGCCATTGGTCCTGCTCAGGTGCGTCCGGAGTATTGGGCGCAGTTTTGTGGCACTGACGATCTGGGTGATCCCGAAGAGAACATCTATTGCGGCGCACAGATTCTTGCCTACTACGTAGAGCGCTGTGGCGCGGAAGCCTGCGCGCTTAGTGCCTACAACGTTGGGCCTTACACTGAACTACAAAAGCGTCAGGATGCCGGGCGACGTTATGTTGCAAAGGTGGCCGGCTGGCGCGATCGACTGGCTGAGATCGGCAAACCTTTGGGTTCGAAGTATGTTTCGAGAGCAAACCCAGAGGGTGCGCATGCTCCAGAAACAGGGTCAGCACTCTCAGGGCTTCCCGCGCTGCCGCTTCCCGCACTGCCTGCGGCACCCAAGCCCGGGTTAAAAGACAGTATCGCGCTCTAACGAGTTTTCTGGCGAGGCCCGCGGCGATGACAAAGCTTGGCGTTCTGATCTTCCCCACCAACTACTGCATGCCCATTGATGCGCTTGCGCGCGCGGTGGAGGCAAGGGGTTTCGAATCCTTGTTTGTTTGCGAACACACGCACATCCCCGCTAGCCGCAAGACGCCCTGGCCGGGGGGTGCTGAGCTACCTAAGCAGTATTACCACACGCTTGATCCTTATGTCGCACTTACCGCCGCCGCTATGGTGACCAAAGAACTCAAGCTGGGTACCGGCGTTACGCTGCTTACCCAACATGATCCGTTGACGCTCGCCAAGACCGTGGCGAGTCTTGACGAGCTGTCGGGCGGACGAACGCTTTTGGGTATTGGGGCGGGTTGGAACGTTGAGGAAATGGCTAATCACGGCACCCACTACAAAACACGCTGGGCGCTGCTGCGTGAACGCGCACTTGCTATGCGAGAGTTGTGGCGCGAAGAGAAAGCGTCTTTCAGTGGCGAGCACGTTAACTTCGAGGAAGTGTTTAGCTATCCGAAACCACGTCAGGCAGGGGGGCCGCCACTGTTACTGGGTGCGTCTTCGCGCTGGACCTACGACCGGGTGGCGGAGTACGCAGACGGTTGGATGCCGATCTATCGAGATACGGCGCGCGCCGCTGCTAGTGAAGGTGCGTTGGATTACGCTGCAGGTATAGACGCGGTTAAGACCGCCTGGAAAGAACGCGGTCGCGAAGGTGAGCCAGAGTTCAATCTTTTTGGCGTGCCGCCAAAGCGATCGATTATTGCGTCTATGACCGAGCTTGGATTTGGTCGTCAATTGCTTGGATTGCCGTCTGCGGATGCAGATACATTGCTGCCCATATTGGACAAATACGCCGCTCTAGCCCACGAAAACCCCTAAAAAACGCTTAAAAACGGCTAAAAATGGCGTTCAGTGGGGATTCATGCGCTTCCTGTAGATTGGGCATCAGTATCTACAGGAGACGCCTTATGAAATCTTCCACTCGCACTAATGCACTTAACCCTACGCTTAACCGAATGGGGAGCCTGTTTGCTGGCATGGCGCTAGCCGTTGCACTGGCTTTTTCGCAGGGAGCATCCGCGTCTGATCGAGTTCATGTTTCCGCAGGCTTCAATGGCGCCCACGGTGGACTTACGGCTGTGAATTTTCGCAATCGCTCATCGCGTTCGTTTCGCAACGGCCGCTTTAACCAGCGCAGATTCTCCAACCGATCAAATCGAAACTTCCGGTTTAATCGCGGTTTCCGAAACTCCTTGAGCTTTTCTATACCGCTCACGAACTTTTCACGCGGCTGCCAGCGGGTGTCGAGGATCGGTTTCTGGAATGGTCGTCGGGCTACGATAGGTGGTAACTCGTGCATAGACGCACGCGGTTATAGCTACATAGTGCCCGAAAGCCGGTTCCTGATTCGTTACCACTACTAATTGGGGGCCCCGAGCCTTCCCTTTAGCGCAGGCCTGAGTACAATGCCCAGCCGTTTCAGGAGCGGCTTATGTTTGCGGGATTCGACTACGGCACCTCCCACTGCGCACTCGGCCTCTGGCGCGACTCAGCTGTTCAGCTAGTCGCGCTTGAGAACGGCGAGCCTTTAATACCTTCCACTCTGCACGCACCAAAGGTTGCTCTAGATCTACCCCGCACCGCGCGCGCTTGCTTGAAATTCGACTCCCCTCAGTTTGCTGAGCTGCGCTTCGGCGAGGCAGCACTTACGGAATATCTCGCAGACCCCACCCGCGGCTACTTTGTGAAATCACCCAAGAGCTTCCTGGGTGTTGCGGGGCTCACGGACGATATCCGGGAGCGCTTTGTCACCGTCGTTGGCGCCATGATGGGCAACGTACGCGTACAGGCCAACACGCAGGCGGGAACAGAGGTGGATGCGGTAGTTATTGGCCGACCCGTCAACTTCCAGGGCCTGGGCGGTAGAGACGCCAATGAACAGGCGCTGTCCATGCTTGAGTCCGCTGCCCAGCTTGCTGGTTTTCGAGAAATTTCATTTCTGTTTGAGCCCATGGCGGCTGCACTAGAATACGAAGCGAACCTCACGCAGGAAGAAGAGATTCTGGTGGTGGATATTGGTGGCGGCACCACCGACTGTTCTTTCGTGCGTGTGGGAGGGGCGCGTGCGGAACGCCTGGAACGCGAGGTTGATGTGCTTGGCCACAGCGGCGAGCGGCGGGGCGGCAACGATTATGATCAGGCGCTCGCCCTGCATGCGGTGATGCCAGAATTTGGCTTCGGCGATCTTTTGAAATCGGGATTACCTGTGCCCAACAGCTACTACGTTGACGCCGTGGCGACAAATGATGTGAACGCGCAGCAACGTTTTTATGCCGCCTCTACACGAGAGCGGCTTGAGTTCTTCGCTCGCGAGGCCGTGCCGGTTGAGCGCGCGCGGCGACTCTTGGAAGTTAGCGAGCAACGTGCAACCTATCGACTGTTGCGCGGAGTAGAACTTGCCAAAATAGATTTGTCACAAGCATCAAGCGCGCGGGTTGAATTGTCTGATCTTGAGCAAGGGTTGGCCGTGGAGGTGTCACGAGATCAATTTGTGGTGGCTGCCGAGCGGCTCCTTGATCATCTTCGAAGTCTGATCGACGAGGCCGTGCTCTCTGCAGGCGTCAAGCCGTCGCGGGTTTATCTAACGGGTGGCATGGCCAAGTCGCACACCGTGCGCGATTTTTTGACCAAGACCTATCCTGCAGTCAGCTTTATCGACAGTGATCACTTCTTGAGTGTCACTGAGGGTCTGACACTGTGGGCACGAAAGCTCTACGGCTAATTCGTTTTACCGACTAAGCCTGGCTAATAGCCGGCTTTGCCCTCGCTGAGTGTCTGATAGTAGGCGGCGTCTAGTAATTCATACTTTGATGCGCGCGGCTTCATAACGTAGAGCGGGTCGTCAGTGGCATTTGGGTTGTAGCCCGTTTTCTTGAGCTCGGTCTTGAGCAGTTTGAAGGTGCCCGTTACCTCTATGTCACCCTGCACTCGCACAAAGACTGGGCGCGCGAAGGGCGGCAGTTGTGCTTCGATGAAGCTGCCAAATTCGTCTGGATCGAAGGTTGCGTCGGCTTCAAGTGTTAGTGCGGCCATACCCGCTCGGCCATCAGCGCCCGGTACTTCAACCCCATAAACGTTGCAAATCTTAACTGCAGGGTGGCCGTTGATTATCTCCCCAACTTCGTTGGTAGATACGTTTTCGGATTTCCAACGGAATGTATCGCCTATGCGATCTACGAACTGATAGTGGGCATAACCCAGCGTATAACCTACATCGACTTCCTTGAGTAGATCACCCGAGTTGAACCAGGCATCCCCCTCAGCCAGCACGTTGCGCATCACCTTAGACTCGGTGGCTTCTGGATCGGTGTAGCCTTCAAACGCCGTGTTCTCCGTAATCTTGCCCAGCAGCAGTCCGGGTTCGCCCACGTCTGCGGTTTGGGCATAACCATCATTTCCGTTTACCACTTTGTCTTCATCGACATCGTATTTCACCAGCGCGACGTCTTGAGACGTCATACCCACCGTAAGATCTTTATTCAGTAGGTTTACGAAACTCACATTGCCTTCGCTAGCGCCGTAAAATTCGCAGATACGCTTCAGGCCAAAGCGTTTCTTGAAGTCGAGCCAGATATCTGGCCGCAAGCCATTGCCCATGACGTTGGTGAGCGTCGTGTTGGCGTCGTCGGGCTTCGCCTCGGTGTTCATCAGGTATCGGCACAGCTCGCCGATATAGATCATGCAGGTGACGTTGTGCTTGCGCACATCAGGCAGAAAGTTGCTGGCTGAAAACTTGCGGCGAATCACCAGTGCAGCACCCGTGGTTAGCGCAGCACCCACGCCCAACATCAGGCCTGTACCGTGATAAAGCGGCAGGCACACATAGATGACATCCGTTTCGTCACACATAAAGCCTGCCTTGGCAGCCATGCTCGAACTCACCAGGTGGCGACGATTGGAGAGCACCGCAGCTTTGGGCATTCCCGTGGTGCCACTGGTGTAGATAAATAGCGAGTTGTCGCCCAGCTTGTTTTCTTTGGTGCTGGCCGGATTCTCTTCGCTCTGGCCGTCGGTCAGTTCGTCGATATCGAGCGCCCAGTTTGGCGTTGATGTTGGATTTGCGGCGTCTTTTACGTATAGATAGTCGCGGCCTTCTTCGAGCGACAGTTCGCTCTTAGCCTCTTCAAGTGCAGCACTTAACTCACCGCCAAATACAAACATTTTGGAGTTTGCGACGGTGACGCAGTGAACCAGCGGCCGACCACGCAGGTTGGTGTTGATCAGCGCGCCAACAGCGCCGAGCTTGTTGAGCGCAAGGAGCGTCACCAGAAATTCGCTGCGATTTTCCATCAACACACTCACGGTGTCGCCGCGGCCGATGCCATTGGCGGCCAATGCGTGGGCGTATTGATTTGCCTGGGCGTTGAGCTGTTGCCAGGTCAGGGTGGTGCCTTCGAAAATGATGGCGGTGTTGGTCGGGAATCGAGAGGCAAGGTCTTCAACGCGGGCAGCGAGACAATCCAGGGTTTCGAGAGGGCGCAGAGCCAGCTCTTTTTTCACCTTCAGTAGCATTGGAACTTTGGTGAGGGTGGTTAGTGTGTCGATCAGGCCCATAGCGTTGGTCTCAACAATTGATCATTTGTCAGAAAGCCGAGTTTAGCCAGTTCCAGCCCAGAATGGGCAAATCGGGGACAGTTTACTTATTTCCCCATTGGTGGGCTTTTTCGTAGGATAACCGGGCGGCTTAAACAGCGGAGCGGGAAGGGGAAATGTCCATGGCTAACGCAAATCCAGATACAGACAAGATTAAGACCCAGAGTTGGCAAGTGGGTGATGTGAAAATCACCCGCGTCGTAGAGCTTGAAGCCACGGGAGGCAGCAAGTTTATCTTGCCGGATGCAGTTCCTGCTGAGGTTCAACCCATAGATTGGATGCAGCCACACTTTGCAACAGAGGACGGCAAGCTGATCATGAGCGTGCACGCGCTGGTAATAGATACCGGCAGCATGCGCATTGTGGTGGATACCTGCATTGGCAATGACAAAGAACGCAACATGCCCGCATGGAGTCACCTGCAGACCTCGTTTCTGGAAGACTTAATCGGCGCAGGTTATCCGCCAGAGAGCATTGACGCCGTGATGTGTACGCATTTACACGTTGATCACGTGGGTTGGAATACTCGGCTAGTCGACGGAAAGTGGGTACCCACCTTTACCAACGCGCGCTATCTCATGGCCGAAAAAGAGTGGGCCTATTGGGATGCGAATGAAGACGAGGATACCTATGGTCCTATCCTTGCGGATTCTGTGCGGCCGGTGGTTGATGCCGGGCTCGCTGATTTTGTGACAGACACCTACGAGATCTGTCCAGGCGTGGTATTAGAACCAACGCCAGGGCATACGCCGGGTCACGTTAGCGTGCACATCACCTCCGAAGGTGAGGAGGCGCTGATCACCGGCGACTGTATTCACCACCCTTGCCAGATGACGCGTACCGACTGGTGCAGCAGTGCAGATTTCGATCAGGCGCAGGGTCGCGCGACTCGTGAAGACCTGCTTGCCAAATACGCAGAGACGGATGTGCTGGTCATAGGTACGCACTTTGCCACGCCAACAGCCGGTAAGGTTAAGACGCTTGCGAGCGGTGGTTACTGGCTGTCCTGTTCTTCTGATTGATGGGCAGCCTGAGCAGGAGCGCCGTAAGCGCGCTCCTTCAGTGTCACCATCCAGTCTTCTATTCGGTGGGCGGTAAACGGAATGTCCAGGGCGATGAAGGCGAGCCCCAATGGAAACATCCAAAATCCAAGCACCGGTAGAAAACCAAAGACGCCACCTACCATCAGCAACAAGCCCACCAGGGAGCGCACCACCGGCGGCAGGCTGTTCTTTCCCCACTTGAGTATCTTGTAGCTAAGGCGTGCGATCTGCCGGCGCAAATCACCTCCAGAGCTTTGCGTGCTCTTCGGTGGTTCGGTGTTAGTCAGCGGCCCACACCTTTAAACAAGAATGGGCCCATCGGAACGTTGATCGTGATCGTCGGGGCTCGCCCGCCGCGCGAGCGAAGGGTCGATCGAGACAAACTGATACACCCCGTCTTTGTCGAGGCTGCGCTTCAGGCGATTGCGGTGTACCAATAGATGGGTGTGCGCAATAGCTTCACCCAGGGCCATCATCATTTGTCGGGGATCAAGTTCTCGCGCAAACAGTACGGGAAGAAGTTCTTTTGCGGTGGCCGATTGACTTGCGCAGTGTTCCTCGATGGCGAGCATGCGATCTTCATGATGATCGATAAGCTCGCGCAGCCGCTCGCGCACGCCGTAGAACGGCAGGTTGTGCGCAGGTAACACAAAGGTCTCGTCGGGCGTAGACAGGAAGTCGTCGTGAGACTCCATCCAAAATCTTAAGGGGTTTGCATCGGGTTCGGTTGGATGCACGCTAACGTTTGAGGTAATGATGGGTAAAATCTGGTCGCCAGAGAGCATGATGCCGAGCTCTTCGCAGTGCAGGCACGCATGCTCCGGCGAATGGCCAGCGCCCACAACGACTTTCCAGATGTTCGCGCCAATACGCAGGCTGTTACCGTGCATCAAGCGCTGATAGCCGCTGGGCATAGAAGGCATGGAGAACCCGTCGTTGCCGCGCGCCTCCCACATCTTTTTTAACTGTTCGAGATAATCGCCCGGCATGCCGGCTCGTCTATAAAACTCTTCACCTTGCCACGACTGATGGTGGGAACCTGCGCTATTGGAAAACGAGCGAGCCTGATAGTACTCGGCCTGGGTCATGTACAGCGGGCAGCGAAACTTTTCGGTTAAGTAATTGGATTGGCCGATATGGTCGGGGTGCATGTGCGTGCAGATCACACCCTTCACAGTTTTGCCGCCGAGCTCGTCAGCGCAAATCTGATCCCACAGATCGGATACCTCTTTTAGGGGCAAGCCGGTATCCACAACAAACCAGCCATCTGTGTCTTCGAGCAGATACAGATTAATGTGCGTCAGGGAGCCGCCCATGGGCATCGTTAGCCAGCGCACGCCCTCGGCCACTTCACGGGTGGTGCCTGGGGCAGGGTGGTCGGAATACGGGTAACGAAGGTCCGGGTTGCTCACAGTCTAATACTCATCGATGCGACCCTCCATTATACAGCAGGACACCGGGACGCACCGAAGCCCGTTAAGTCCACCGAATCCCCGCTGAATCTGCCGAAACCGCGTTGCTCTGAGGGCGATTTCATTCAACACTAGGCCGACTGAAGGGGAGTAATTTATGAGCGAGTCAGTACTTACAGATCTTACCGATGGCGTGTTCAGGGTGACGCTGAATGAGCCGGACACCATGAACGCGCTAAGCGACGGAGTGACCCAGGGTCTATTCGACGCCTTAGAGCGAGCCAACGCCGAGGATGACATTAAAGTCTTGCTGCTCACCGGCAGCGGTCGGGGCTTCTGTGCAGGTGCATCCGTTAGTGGCGGTGGACCGGGTTCTGGTGGTCCGGCGCGTGCAAATCGAAAAACTCGACTGGATCAGCGCGGAACCTCTGCCAAAACGGTTGAGGCCATTGCCAACTGCGAAGTGCCCGTGATTGCGGCAGTGAATGGTCCCGCCGTTGGCGCCGGATTTGGCATCGCTACTTGCTGTGACATTCGGTTGCTGGGTGCCTCGGCGCGCATGGGCTCCATTTTTATCAAGCGTGGACTGGCCTCGGACTATGGCGTGAGCTACTGGTTACCCAAACTTGTGGGTTATGGCCGGGCGATGGAGATGATGTACAGCGGCGAGCTGTTGAACGCAGCAGACTGCCTTGATGTTGGTTTAGCCAACAAGGTGTTTGAAGACGACAAGCTCGCCGAAGAAGCACAGGCCTATGCGCAGATGATTGCGGATGGTCCGCCCTTAGCCTATACGCTCGTGCGACGAATGATGCTGCGTTCGAATGAAATGAATGCCACAGACTTTGCCGAATACGAGTGGGGCGCGCAGTTGATGTTGCTTAAGTCGGATGACGTTAAGGAAGGGTTTAAGGCCTTTGCGCAAAAGCGTGCACCGGAGTTTAAGGGGCAGTAAGCGCCGTTACGCGTGAACGTTCTCTAGTTCGTACGAATTGCGACGCTGGTTGCGCCCCGCGTAACACCACCGCCGTCGGTAAACACAACGGATACGCGATTATTAGCCGGATCAAACGGCACGTTGCCCGAACCCGCCACAAAGAACGCGAAGGTTGGGGTTGCGTTAGCGGCAATGCTGGTGGTTACCGTTGGCCCAATGGTGCTTATGCAGGCGCCGGTTAGGGGATTAGTTTCACATATCTGTACGCTCACACCAGCAGCGCCCGTGGCGCTCGCGGTAATGGTGCCAGTGACGCCCGCGTTAAGGGTTGCTACTGCAAACAAGCCGGTACCTGTAGCCCCCGGAATCTCAACAATGCCGGGCGTGATAGTTGCGGCCAGCGCAATGATATCGGGCACCGGGCCGCTCCCAGATGCAAGTAGCAGGGTATTGAGTCCGTTGGTAATCGGCGCAGGCGCGCTGTTGGCGCAATCGAAAGCGATCACGACATCAATGGGATCGAAAGCAGCGACGGGATCAAAGAAGAACGCGAAGGTTTGAAAGCTACCCGGTGCGATATCGGCGGGCGTGTTTGCTGTGCCAGTTAAGCCATTGGTTGCCGGGTTGGTCGTCTGGTAGGTAAATGACGTTGGTGTGTTGGTTTGCGGAACCAGACGGCAGTCTGTCGCCGTTACGCTGCCACCGTTGATGATGGTTGCGAACGCAGTTGCCGTTGTATTGAAAACAGACCGACTCGCCGGCAATACAGAGGCTGCAAGGGCAGTGGTGTTGTTGCTTGTGCCCACGTCGAAGGTCATAGGTGGTCCCCAGGCGCTGCCTGAAAACCCTTCAAAACCCAGGTATTGAACTTGCAGTAAGTGCTCGCCGAGAGTCTCCGGTGTGTAACTAAACTCGCTAACTGTGCTTAGCTCGGTGGTCGTGAGGCTGCCGAGTTCCTGTGCGTTGGTGACTTCAATGTCGTCGACATAAAAACCAACACCCGATGAGATTTGTGGAAAGAAGCTGCCGCCGAGCAAGTCGTAGGCGAATCGAATCTTGATTACAGAATCTGCATAAGCGGCGAGCGATATGCTGCGGTTAGTGAAACTGGTTTCGCCGCGACCATCGGTGCCCGCCTGAGTGTATACATCTGCCCATGTTTGGCCGTCGTCCAGGCTCACCTGTGCGCGGGCGATCTGAGTGACTGAAGCGAAGCCCAGGCGCGACGCGAAGCGCAGCTGGCTGCTGGCGCTTGGGAAAATCTGTCGCTCGATGATCACCTGCTGATTTGTGGCGTCGCTGTGGGCCAGGTGCAAAGAAAAAGAGCCATTGGCCGCAGCGCCGGTGCTAAATAGAGGGTAGGCATCGTCTGTTTGGTCGGTGACAAACTCTTGCGAGCCCTCGGCGCCTTCAATGGCGGTGAAATTTGTAAGTGTGCCTCCGCGCAGAATGTAGCTGTCGGCAAAGCTCACCTCTGAGAGCCCAAAACGTTCGGGCGTATCAAGCTCTCCATTTACGGGCCCGGTGATGGTCGGAATTTCGTCGTTAACACCGGCAACGGCGCTGTCGAATATCTGGACGTCGTAGTTAAAGGTGGTAGGTGCGCCGTCTACCAATACGTTACTCAGCTGTACGGAGAGAGTTTCGTCGCTTGACGGTTGAGGCCAGGATTCAGCGTTGTCGGCATCCAAACCCATAGGAATCCAAACCAGCGTGTCGAGTCCCGCGCCGGAAGAAACGGGTTCTAGTATCGTGCTGATTGCGCTGCCGTTGCGGGTCATGCTTACGGCTGCGTTGTTAAAGTTTGCATCTCTGAGGCTAAACGACCAGCGCGCGGGAACAACGGTGTGCGGCACGTAACCAGGCGGTGGCCAGGCCACATAGCCGTCGCGCATTGGGCCGTTTGCAAAGATGTTGTCGTCGAACACCCAGATGGAGTTGGTTGCCGACGTGCTGGCCGTCGCTGGAATGTCGCCTGTGCCCATTTCTTGAGTGGGTGGGTGCAAAAGCCAGCGGCGGTGACCGACAGCTGCGTTGTTGCTACCGCCGTCTTCGATGTAACCCGAGACGGAGCTCCAACCTAGAGTACCCAGCGCAAGGTTAGAGCTGCCGGCGGCATCATCACCGCTTGCGGTGTAGCAGGTTAACGACGAAGGGGGTGTGTGGGTTAAGAGGCCATTTGCCGCCATGATGAGTGACGCGTCTTGAGCGCTGGCGCTAAAGCTTGGTGTGAAGGTGATGTTGTCAGTCACTCCGGCCATTTCTCTGAACCAGTTAATGCGTAGCAATACAGCATCTTTAAAAAGCGCGTTGGTGGTGCCTGGCGAGCAGCTTGCGACATCGCCGGTGAAGGTAAACGGCGTATTCTCGGAGGCGGTGTACACCGAGTTGAAGAACGCTTGCGATTGCTGTCGAGAGTTCACATCGACGTTAAAACCACCGGTCTGGGGAAAAGCTTCGGTGGCGCTTATCGTGATCCGATTGTCTGCCGTTGAGGCTTCCGGTGTTGCGGCGAGCGGCCCTTTGTAGGGTATGGACGTGACGGCTTTTGGCAGTGCCTTACCGGCAGGTGTTTTTTCTTTGCCGAGATTCTCGGCGACTGCAGGCACAGCCACAGTCGCCACCCAAGTCAGTGCAATGGTGGCGAGGATCGACGCACACTTGTGCGGTGTGAACGGGTTCACATATTGCTTGGCTCGATTCATCACTCTCACTACTCTAGCTTGCGGCGCTATTTTCGCTGATAGAGTGAGTTAGGAATGGCGATAGGGTCTCATTGACTAAACCGGGGTTCGGGAACGTGTCGATAGACTGTCAACCCACCTACCAGCAGGAAAGCAATAGAGGTTAAGAACACCCATTCGTAGCCAAACGAGGCCGCAAGCACTCCCCCGAGCAGCGGTCCGATGGTGCCCGCGAGTTCCGACGCTGTGTTGGCCACCGCGATGCGCGCAGGGAGATCGGCGCGCTCGCCAAACTCGAGGGTGAGGTTTTGCGACGAGTTCTGGAAGCCCTGAACAGCGGCTCCGATGCCGATAAACACAATCAGCGCAACTAGCAGCCCTTCGGCAAGCATCAGTAAAGCTGTAGCAGCAATCCAGATGATGAGCGAGACAAGGAAAGTGAAGCGGAAACCTGTTCGATCGGCAATCGCGCCCCAGGCCAGATTCGACACGGTAGAGGAAATGGTGAACGCAAACGTGAGGAACCCCAGTGTGGGTCCGTCGAGCCCAATCGAGCGGCCCGCGTACAGAATATAAAATGGCATGGCCATTCGCCCCATTGTGGCCAGCGCCCGGGCTAAAAAATAACGAGTAAAGGCTGGGTCTGCGCTCAGCAGTGCGGGTACGTCACGCAGGCTCTCGCCGAGCGGTTGTTTCTCGCGCACTTCCGGTGGCTCTGGCTCGCGCACGGCAATTAGCATGAGCAAGCCCAGACTGGTGAGCACAAAACCCAACAGGAATGTCCATGAGTAGCCGGTTGGATCGGGTGTTGTGCCCAGTAGCCAGGTGCCGCTCACCCAGGCGACCACAGCAGAAACCGTGCCGGCCAAAAAGTTGCGCATGCCGGTTAATCGGCCGCGCTTTGAGACAGGAATAATCTTTGAGTTTAGAAAATTAAAGATCACGCCTTGCATGCCGGAAAACACCCCAAGCAACGTGAGTGAAACAAGAACGCCGATAAGGGCAGCATTGCCATCAAGGAAAAACCCACAGAGCGCGATGAGCAGAATGGTGCTGCGCATGAGTGCGCCGGAAACAAAGCCTACCGGCAGCACGCGCGTTCTGTGCGCAATGAGGTTTGCGGCCAAAAACGGCGTGAGTGTCATGCCCAGCGCTTGCAGCGATAAACCAAGACCCACAACAATCTCGCTGCCGTTAGATAGCAGCATGAGATAGGCAGGCATAAAGGTTGGGGCGTTAACGAGCCGAAAGCCGGTTTGCCCTAGCATGCCGTGGGCAAGCAGTGCCGTGTAGTTTCTGCTCAGATTGCGCTGGACCTGAACCTGAAAGCGCCGCTCGGCGCGATTTTGTTCAGTTGAGCGGGCGATGTTCGCCGCCCGGTCCAGGGGTTATGTGTATGAGTTTTGCGGGTTCAACAATATGCACGTTGTGCCATTCGCCTTTCGGGATGATGCATGAATCTCCGGGGCCGAGAACGAGTGTATCTGCGCTTGCATCGCTTGTGACCTCAACGGAGCCGCTAATCAGGTACAGCAGTTCGTCGCCATCTGGATGCATTTCGCCGTTGTGTGGGGCATCTGCGGTCATGTCGATAATACCCACGGTCATGCCATCCGCCCGGACCGGCGGGCCGTTCTGTGGCGGCAGGGCGTCGATAGACCAGTCGTTTACTGCTGCGTTCTTCTTGATTAGGAAAGAGTTTTGGCCAGTTTTTGTGGGCTCTTTTCCTGACTCTTTTCCTGCTTTTTTGGCCATGATGTGTGCCTATGCCTGTGCCTATCGAGTGCGTAACTGCATGAAACACCTGAATTCTAGCAGTGGGATGCGTTAAAATGGGGTATGAACGATCCCACTGCCCCTGATCTGGCCGCGCAGCACGCCAACTATGAGGCCAAGTCTCATGGTTCAGTGCAACGTGCTACTGATTTCTTCAGTCGAGAAGAAATACAAACATTGATTGCGCCCAGCCCGTGGCGAGGTCCGCTATTGATTGCGCACTGCTGGCTGATGATATTGGCTGTTTGGGGTATGTGTTTTTTCACCCTGCAGTCCCAGGCACCGCTGATCGTTAAAGCCCTGGTTGTACTTCTTGGAATAGTGTTAATCGGTACTCGCCAGCTTGGTCTTGCGATTCTTAACCACGATGGCGCGCACTTCACGCTGCACCCGAACAAAAAAGCTAACGACTGGCTGTCGGAGTGGTTGCTCAACCGGCCGCTATTTGGTGGATCGGTTATCGGTTATCGCCGCTACCATCTCAACCATCACCGGTTTACGCAGCAAGAAAACGATCCCGATTTGCATCTCTCTGCAAAGTTCCCGATTACCAAATCCAGCTTCAAGCGCAAGCTGTGGCGCGACCTTAGCGGTCAAACGGGTATCAAGCAGTATGGGGCCTTAGTTCGTGCCGCTGTTTCGCGTGGCAAAGAGCAGCACGATATTTCGGCGGGTCCGGGCATGGGCTCGAGTGGCAATGGATTTTGGCATCGGTTTGGTCCAAACGTGCTTATCAATGTTGCTCTGTTTGCTGGTTTTGCAGCTGCTGGCGCGTGGTATTTGTACATTTTGCTTTGGGTTGTGCCGGCCTTTACCTGGGAGCGCTTTATCACTCGGCTGCGCAACATCGGTGAGCATGCGGTGGTACCCGACGATAACGATCGGTTGCGTAACACGCGTACGGTGCTTGCAAACATCTGGGAGCGCGCGTTCATCGCGCCCTACTTTGTGAATTATCATCTAGAGCATCATCTGCTGGTGAGCTGTCCGTGCTATCGCCTGCCTACCGCCCATCAGTTGCTTATCGATAAAGGCTACGGCGACAAGATGGAAACCAAGGCGGGCTATGCTGAGTTACTCGGCGTCGCGCTAAGCAAACCGGAGAACTAGAAATGCCAAAGATGAATGCGGCTGAACAAGCCACTTTTCTGGATGAACCGGGAATTCTCATGCGCGTGGCGGTAGTGCGAAACGATGGTTCGCCGCTGGTCACACCTATCTGGTTTATGTACAGAGACGACGCAATCTGGTTCACACCCCGAGAGAAGTCAGAATGGTTTGGCTGTTTGCGGAGCGATCCACGTGTGTCTTTGTGCATAGACGAACAGCCCTCGCCTTATCGCAAGGTACTCATCGACGGTACGGCCGAGCTTGTGCACGACATTGGTAACGATGATGAGTGGCGCGAGTTGTATCGAGACATCGCCGTAAAATACGTGGGTAGTGAAGCCGGTAACGCCTATGTCGACAACACCATCAACCAGCCCCGCGGGTTGTATCGAGTGCCTCTCGAAGGCAGCCAGGTGCGCAACTGGCGCATGCCGGTAGATGACGAAGCCGGTGAAGGCATTTGGCACGATCGGTACTACGCAGAGTCGGGCACCAAGTTTTAGCCTGTTTATTCAAACTCTAGCCAATTTGCGGGATAAGTCGGCGCCTCGTTTGAGGTGCGAGCCCTCTTAATGCAATCAGCAAGCACGGGCACGCCGGCTTCGATGGTCTCTTCTGTGAGGTGTCCAAACGCCAGACGTAAAAACGGTGCCTTGCCCAGCTTGTAGTGAAACGAAATGCCAGGCAGGTATTTCACGCCAGCCTCTTCAGCAATGGCGAACAGTTTCTTCTGATCGACATCGTCAGGAAACCGTAGCCACAAAAAGAGTCCGCCCGGTGGGTTCGACCATTCGCACAGATCGCCCAGCTCATCACCCAGCGCTTTGTTTAGTTTCTTTAGTTTTGCGTGCAAAGGTGGGTTACTAACAGCGCAATGGTCGTTAATGCCGTCGTGATAAAACTCGGCGGCGATCGCGGCAGCGAAAGTGTTTGAGCCTGCGTCGTGACGCCTCGCGAGCAATGTATCGAGCATCGGCGGTTTGGCCAGTAGATAGCCCAGCCGAAGCCCCGGTGCCAGGATCTTTGAAAGCGAACCTAGATAGATGTGATTAGTATTGTCTGGATCGAGTGCGAATAGCGCAGGAGGTACCGCTCCTTCGTAGTGCACGTCGCCGTAGCAGTTGTCTTCAACCACGGGCACATTAAATGTTTTGCTTAACTCGATGAGCTCTTCTCGACGTGATTGCGGCATCACCGTGCCGCCTGGGTTTTGATAGTTTGTCAGCACATAAAGGAATTTGGGTAAGCGGTTGTCTGCTTTTAGCGCGGTTAATTTTTCGTTTAGCAGGTCTATGCGCATGCCGTGCTCGTCCATGCCGATGCCATGGATGTCGAGCTTTAAGCTGCGGTAGGCAGAGAGGGTGCCCGGGTAGGTAAACTCTTCGGTGATAACCGTGTCACCGGGCTCAGTGAGCGCCTCGGCAACAAGGGTTACTGCTTGCATAGAGCCGTTGGTTAACGCGATGTGATCAGGATTTACCTGCACCCCTTCACGGTCACCCTCGCGTTTCGCCATGGCGATGCGTAGGGGTTCGTAGCCTAGTGAGCCGGGGTAGTTGGTAAGCAACTCGCGATCTCGCTCGATGACTTTAACCGCGGCAGCCTGCAACGCGTCCACCGGGAACGTGGCCGGGTCGGAGCGACCGGTACCAAAGTCGTAAGGCACATCAGGCATAATTGTTCTCTCGCAGTACGTTTTCTGTCATGACAATAAGCCATTCCGGCGCTAGAGGGTTAGCGGCATTGACGAATTTACTTACCCAGCTCACCGGAGAACAGGTGTTTGCAACCAGGCGCCTTAGATGCAGGCGCTGGAATGCCTCTGATCTCGAGTCGGTCTACGCGGTCTATGCTGATCCTGAAGGCGCGCGTTGGGTGGGTGACGGGCAGCCGATAAGTTATAGCGATAGCGAGCGTTGGCTTGAGGTGACAGCGTCTAACTACGCGACGCGAGGATACGGCATGTTTGCGCTGGAAGAGTCTGCCACGTCAGAGCTTGTTGGATTTTGTGGGTTAGTGCATCCGGAGGGGCAAACGGTGGCGGAGACAAAGTATGCGCTGTACAAATCTTTTTGGGGTAGGGGTTACGCAACAGAAGCTTTGATTGGGCTGCGTACTTACGCGAGCGAAGAGCACGACCAGGCGCGAGTCATTGCGACAGTTGCGGTGCAGAATCTGGCCTCTCAGCGGGTGCTGGTGAAAGCCGGGTTTGGTTTTCACGCAGCAAGACTCGAGGGTGAAGGTGAGACGACGCTTGTGTACCAATGGTCGTCTGCTAATAGCCGATGACACAGTGAAAGCTCTAGTCCATCAAGTGATGTTGATCTTGTTGCTGTGCGATTTGACGGCATGCCAAGTCAGGCCCGACAGTACTTCTCCAGAGTATCGTCGTCCCCCTAGTGCGGTGCCAATTAACTCGCTGAATCGTTTTGGTGTTCCCAGTGAAGGCCGCTGTGCAGGATTGCCGCGCGCCGCGGTGGCAGCGCAAGATTCGAGTATCGAATGCATTGGCATCATAGACACTGACTTGAGTTTTCCACGCGGCGTGACTGGCTGGGACGGCGATATTCTGGTTGTCGATAAGGGCGCCCACCTGCACGAGGCCGAGTTGGGTCGCACCGAGGGAAAGGTTTACCGTTATGTCGCAACCGAGGCGGGTTTTAAACGTCGACTGTTGGTTGCGGGGCTTAACAATCCAAGCAGTATCAGTCGTGGTCGACATCCCGCGGATTCGCACCTGGTGTATGTGAGCACAGGCACATCCATAGTGCGGTTTGCGCCGGATGCCGAAGATGTAACCGCAAGCCTCGAACAGGTTGTCACCGATTTACCGCTCAATGGCTGGCACTATCTCAGTGCGGCTTATGCCACTAAGAACTCCCTCTTTGTTACCGTTCCTTCAGCGACTGATCACTGTGAAGGGCTCGAATCAGATCAGATTGCTATTGATGCTCAGTTTCCGTGCCCGGAAGTTGATACCGCATCAGGGTCTAGCCAGTCGTTCGCGCAGACTACAGCAAGTATTCGCGGCTATTCGATCGATGAAGATGGACGGATAAGCAAGTCCTTCAAGCTTGTGGCTCGCGGAGTGCGCGACGCTCTGGCGCTGGTGCAAGTGCCAGGAAGTACTAACCTGCTTGCTGCCGATAATGGCTGGGATGACATTAGTCTTGAAGGCAGCGAGCTAACTGCAGCTGAAGCGCCGCACGATGAAATTAATCTGCTAGAGCTTTCCGATCAGTCAACGAGTAGCGTGGATGCACACTTCGGCTGGCCTTATTGTTATGACAGAGGTGCGCTAACACCGGGCTATGCTGGGCTTTCTATAGACTGCCAGAACTATCGCGAGCCGTTGTTACTATTGCCCCCGCATTCAGCGCCTTTGGCAATGCTGATTCATAACGATCAGCTGCTGGTAAACCTGCACGGTTTTGAGACAGGCGGGCGACGTACGCTCGCCTTTCAGCTGGGCAAGAAGGGCTTGCCGACGGGACCAGCCGAGGTTTTCATTGATTGGAACTTTACTGATCAGTTTGGTTATCTGTGGGGGCGGCCGTTTGGGCTTGCGAGGATGGGACCGTCGACGCTTGTTGTTACTGATGATTGGAATCGTGCGTTGATGTTGGTGGTGCAGCGGAGTTCTAGAGAGCCAAAGTAAGTTATCGGCCAAAAGTGCACGTTGAATCAGGCTAAAAGTAACTTAGAAACGCGACGGCTTACGGCCGAGGCTGTAACTCAGGATACATGGCGTTGGCAGGGCTTAGTCTACAACGACTCCCCTGAGCGTAAGATGGCTCAGGAAGTTCGAGGGATTATCCAACGATATCGCCGCTTTGTTCTTTCGCTGTCTGATTGAGTAAGGCCCAGTAAAGAGCACTGGCTCCTCAAACTCCAGAATCACGTTTCTCGCTGAACCAAAGGGAGAACGGAATAGACCTTTCCGATCAATATTTTCTGTGACGTCAACACCTCGCGCCGTCTTGATATTGTTGAGTGGAATATCAGCAGTCCAAAACAGACCAAACCTGTAGTGCAATTGGCGATCACTCATCTCAATCGGCCGTGCCTTAACAGCCTCAACTTGAGCCAAATACCAGATGACAGACCACAACGTGACTAAGGTTATCGCCCAAGCAGCCGCTGGCTCTTCTTTGTACTCGAGCAAGACGTGTATGAAAGGTAAAAAAGGGAGCTGAGAGGTAGCAGCAAGCAAGAAGACGTTATACGTATCGCTGGTTTTCACGTAGCTGAACACGTGATTTTTAGTATTCTCGGCGCTATCGTCGAATTTCGCGAAAAACGCGTAGTACAGTGTGAGCAGTTCGGTTTCTAAGAGCCTCAGAAGAAAGGAAGATTTTACTACGTTGACCAGTGCCACTCGAATTGCCTGATCGTGCGAGCGATGGGGCCGTTCCGACCTAAACAGGCTCAGTAATTGTCCGAGCTTCATATGGTCAAATGCCAATGCAGCAAGAGTTAGCGCACCTAAAAGCGCCATCTCGTAAAAGGCTATCTGTTGCTGCCTCAGCGCCGAATAGTACAAGAGAGAAATCATCACACCTAAGCTGAGCGAAAACCTTATTCTTGCTCTCGCGAACGCAATATCTTTTGTCAAAAAGCCCCCACTGATTGTGTCCAATTAGTTTGCATTTGCATTTGCAT
>CAZFIA010000057.1:16695-22728 GCA_964519335.1 uncultured Pseudomonadales bacterium | reverse complement strand
GGCTGCAGGTTGTCCCACTTCTCTTGCGGTGGTGTGTGAACAACTGCGCAGGGTTCGAAGCTGCTCACTTGAAGAGTGCTTTCAGCTTGAGATGATCATTGCGGCTCAATGCGCGCGCCACAAAGATTTTGCGGAAGGGGTGCGCGCTTTGCTGGTGGATAAAGACAACAATCCGCAGTGGACCTATCCCACGCTGAGCGATGTGCCGGAGCATCACGTTGATGCCCATTTTACTGCGCCCTGGGATAACAACCCGCTTCGGGATTTGCAAGCGGCCGGTTAGACTGCCATTTTAGACGGAAAGAAAGTGCGCGCATAAGCGTATGGCGTGCGTAAGCGTATAGCGCGCATGAGCGTATAGATAAGATAAATAGAACTTTGAGAGTAAACACATGACTCGAATAGCGTTTGTTGGTCTGGGAAACATGGGCGGTCCGATGGCTGCAAATCTTGCGGCAGGTGGTCATGAGGTTTCAGTATTTGATCTCGTGCCATCAGCTCTCGAGCGTGCGAAAAAAGCGGGCTGTTTGCCCGCTGATTCAGCGGCGGCGGCCGCGGCTAATGCCGAGGTGGTGTTTTCTATGTTGCCTGCTGGGCGTCATGTTGCTGGTCTTTACCTGGGTAACAAAGGTGGCAATGAAGTAGATGACCAGGGCCTGCTGGATCAGGCGGCCTCAGGTGCCGTGCTGGTTGACTGCAGCACCATTGATACGGCAACCGCCAAGGAAGTGGCTGCGGCAGCTGCCGAGAGTGGTTTCGACATGCTTGATGCGCCCGTCTCTGGCGGCACGGCAGGCGCAGAGAATGGCACCCTTACCTTCATGGTCGGTGGTGACGAGGCGGTGATCGAAACCGTTCGGCCACTGTTTGAAGTTATGGGTTCTAACGTTTTTCATGCTGGTGTTGCTGGTGCGGGACAAACGGCGAAAGCCTGCAACAATATGTTGCTGGCCGTACTCATGGCTGGAACGGCAGAAGCGCTTGCGATGGGCGTAAGTCACGGATTAGACCCGGCCAAGCTGTCCGAGATCATGCGCCGCTCCTCAGGCGGAAACTGGGCACTGGAAGTTTATAACCCTTACCCCGGCGTTATGGATGGGGTGCCCGCCAGCCGCAGTTATGAAGGTGGTTTTTTGGTTGACCTCATGACCAAAGATTTAGGTCTTGCGATGGACAACGCTGAGGCCACTGGGGCAACCGTTCCGATGGGTGGGCTAGCGCGGAACCTTTATCGAATGCACGCCACGCAGAACGAGGCTGGGAAGCTCGATTTCTCTTCAATACTCAAGTTATTTCAAAAAGCCTGAGTTGTTTTCTTGACGCCTGGCTAATGGCCCACCGTTTTACGGTCCGGTTGCTAGATCGATCGTGACCGGAGTGTCTTCTGCAAACCAGCGCTGCTGGCCACTTAAGTCATCGGAACCGACCAACAATGCTTCGCTGTCGGAGGCGCAAATCAACGTGGCCCGCGCACGGCCTGTGTCGTCGATGAGTTTCATCCCCGGGTCTAGCGCTATAGATGATTCGTAACTTGCACGTCGCAGACGGCGTTTAACCGCGCCGCGATGCTCTGCCCTGGCAACAATTTCCTGGCCGAGGTAACAGCCTTTGTCGAATGACACGGCGCCGCTTTTTGTTAACCCGAGCATTTGCGGCAAGTAGGTCCCGCTGGTTGCTGCGTTGAGTATGGGTTCGTTCACTGCAATACAGCAATCGAGCCACTGCGGGCTTAAATCGTGCGTTTGGTCAGACGTCTCTGCTAACAAGCCGCCATAGGATCCAATCTGGATCATGCTGGGTACCCGGTCAGAGGCTGCGAGCAGGATAGCCGCTGGAGCCGCGTCCGCTACATTGAGCTTGGTTTTCGAGAAATTCATGTAGGGCTTGAGAAAGTTAGCAACGGTTTCTGTGAGCGACGCAGCGATTAGCATCTGCACATGGATGGCCGAGCCCCAAACCCAGCCGTTAGCGACCACCCGCCCTTTTAGGTTGGTGAATGCACCGGGGAGGGCGGCGTTTGGGTCGAGTTTGTCGGTGTCGCAGGTGAGATAGCCCTGCAAAAAACTCGCAGCGTCTGCTCCTTCGAAGCTCAGCACCCTATGGCTTGTAAGTGCTCCGGTTGTTGATTCGGTATTTTTGGAACTAGAAGTTGTCACTGTTTCTCTGCGTACTCTTTTGTTCTCTTCGCGCTCTGGCCACGGTGGGCCAAAAACTTGCACCGCTCTGGGTCGATTACCTCCAGTTTACTCCGGGTCGCCGGCACATCCTATTCGCTTTAGCCCAGCATGAGTCTTTTCTTGCGAGTACACTGCGAACATGGATGCAGTATTGAAAAACAAGGCCTACTGGCGCAGCCGACGGGGCATGCAGGAGCTCGACGTATTGCTTATTCCGTTTGTCGAAAACCATCTGCTAAATCTGCCTGATCACCTGCAAAGCGCGTACTTGCGCTTCATTGATTGTGAAGATTGGGAACTCTTTGACTGGCTTCAGGGCCGCGAACAGCCGACTGACGCTGAGTTTCTCGAGTTGGTTGCGAGGGTGCTGGCAGCGACATCCTGATTCTCGGGTTCCAAAGAGGGGCTTTGCGACATAGAGGCTGGCTCTTAATCCTGGTGATGGGCGCTGCGATGTGGATGCTAATTGGGTTGCCGGGTTTGGTACTAGCTCTCCTTACCCTGATTCATCGCTCAATCAAATTGCCGCCGCGCTCCGGGGTCTGGTTGATTACTGAGGAAGACATGCACAATGCGTTGTGGCTTGATGAATCCTGCGTTGTATTGAGCAAACCCTATCGTGTGATTTATCGCGACGAAGTGCAGCCTGCAATGTTCGCTCGCTTGCGCCGCCGATGCTATGGCTTGCCGTCCTGAGATCAGTGCGAAGTTGCTAAGGCCGCAACACTGTATCCGCAATTTTGTCAAGGTGGTTTGGATAATCCAGCGTCCAATGCAGTCCACGACTTTCGCGGCGCTGCATGGCCGATTCAACAATCAAATCGGCGACCGTTAACAGGTTGCGCAACTCCAACAGATCCGGACCCACCTGATAGTTGCTGTAATAGTCTTGCACTTCGTGCTTTAGCAGATCGACTCTGTGTCGAGCGCGTTCAAGACGTTTGTGTGTGCGGACAATGCCAACGTAGTCCCACATAAATCGGCGCAACTCATCCCAGTTATGCGAAAGCACAACGTTTTCATCGGAATCGACGACCTGGGATGCGTCCCACATGGGCGGATCGGGTGGGGCAGGCATTGATGCATAGTTTGCTTCGATGTGCTCGGCAGCGGCCTGGCCAAACACCAGGCATTCAAGCAACGAGTTGCTTGCCAGCCGATTGGCACCGTGCAGGCCGCTACAGGTGGTTTCGCCAGCCGCGTAAAGCCCGGGAATATCTGTTGCGCCATTTAGGTCAACCACCACGCCACCGCAGGTGTAGTGGGCGGCAGGTACAACCGGAATGGGGTCTTTTGTCATGTCGATGCCAAATTCGAGGCAGCGCGCGTGAATGGTTGGGAAGTGATGTTCAACCAAACCTTTTTCGGCGTGGGTGATATCGAGGTACATGCAGTCAGCTCCCAGGCGCTTCATCTCATGATCGATCGCGCGTGCCACGATGTCACGCGAAGCAAGTTCCAATCGATCGTCAAAACGTTTCATAAAACGCTCGCCGTTTGGCAGCCGCAGAATTCCGCCTTCGCCGCGGACCGCTTCGGAAATCAGAAAGGACTTGGCGTGGGGGTGAAACAAGCAGGTGGGGTGGAACTGATTGAATTCCATGTTGGCCACGCTTGCACCTGCTCGCCAGGCCATGGCTATGCCATCGCCTGTCGCGCCGTCTGGATTGCTGGTGTACAGATAAACTTTGCTCGCGCCCCCGGTTGCAAGCACTACACAACGCGCCTGATAAACATCTACTTCTTTGGTGTTGTCGTTGTAGACGTAGGCACCAATGCAGCGGTTAGGATGCTCGCCAAACCGATCTGTGGTGATCAAATCCACTGCTACGCGATCATTTTCTATAAGGATGTTCGGGTGTGCGCTTGCCTGTTCCCATAATGAGTTGGCAATGGCACTGCCGGTCTTGTCTGCAACATGGAGTACGCGTCGTGCAGAGTGACCGCCTTCGCGGGTCAGGTGATACCCGTCTGCCGGGTCTTCTTCGGTATCAAATTTCACACCCCAGTTAACCAGCCGGGCCACTGCGGCTTTACCCCCTTGAATAGTAAAGCGGACAGCTTCTTCGCCGCACAGTCCGTCGCCGGCGATCAGGGTGTCCTGCACGTGGGCTTCGACGGTGTCCGCCGGGTCAGTTACAGCGGCAAGGCCGCCTTGCGCCCAGTTGGTCGAGCCGCCCTCGACGCCCCCCTTACAAAGTACCGTCACCTGGGCGAATTCAGCCAGGGGTAGAGCTGCGGATAGGCCTGCGGCCCCCCCGCCGATTACGAGGACATCTGTCTGCTGGCGTTCGGCCACTTGAGGTTACTGCCTTGTCTTGCCTGGGTGAAATTAGCTGGCGTTCATGTATTGATGGATAGATGGAGTGAGCGCGGCGGCTTGGTTAAACAAACTAGTATAAACCAGTGCGAAACGGCAGAATATCGGGGCTCCAAGGGCTGCAATACGCGCCCATCTGCATAAGGCCGCGAATTGAGCGACGAAATTACAGATCAAGAGCTGGTCCGGCGCGTGCAGAAAGGCGATAAGCGCGCTTTTGACCAGTTATTTGTCCGATATCAGGGAAAGATCTTCGGGTTGGTCACGCGGTATGTCCGTGACCGACAGGAAGTCGAGGACGTGGTGCAGGAGGCCTTTATCAAGGCGTTTCGTGCCCTGCCAAGGTTTCGTGGTGATTCGCAGTTCTATACCTGGCTTTATCGCATCGCAATAAACACCGCAAAGAACCATTTGGTAGCCCGGGCCCGGCGTCCGCCTGGAGCAGATATTGACGTCGATGACGCTGAATCCTACGAGCCCATGCGCCAGGTTGAAAACCCAGAGAATGAACTCGCCCGCGATGAGCTGTCGAAGGTTATTCACAAGGCCATCGCTGATTTACCCGATGATTTGCGCAGTGCGGTGACCCTTCGGGAGTTCGATGGCATGAGCTACGAGCAAATTGCTGAAATCATGGATTGCCCGGTGGGCACGGTCAGATCGCGTATTTTCCGGGCCAGAGAGAGTATTGATAAGAAGATTGCCCCACTTATAGGGCATGCGGGGCGGTCAGGATGAGGTGTATTGGCCTAAATCACGCCAAAATCGGGCTTTTTTTGGGACTATTGTTCACAAAATAGGCCGTATTGTCGGATGTGGGGGGATATTTCGGCAAAAAGAGACAAAACAGGGGCACTAAAACGCCGAGACTGTTGTCATAGCATTGCGGGTTTGGGCCGGATATTTTAACCAGTCCCGTGAAATGAACGTGCAGAACCTGTGAAATAATTGTGCAGAACCCTTGAATTGGGTGTTGCAGACAGTGAATTGAGATTCAAAAAATGTCAGAAAAATTAAGAGAAGCCCTTTCAGCTGCCGTCGATGGCGAAGCCTCAGAATTTGAGCTGCGGCGTGTGTTCGATGAGGTGGCGAAAGATGATGACCTCATGCAGGCCTGGAGCAGCTATCACCTGATTAAACAGGCGGCTCATGGCGAAAACGTTGAGGGCGTCGCGGCAATGGGCGAGCGCATCTGGGCGTCGCTCGATGCCGAGCAGTTTCTCGAGCAAGACATAGTGCAGGAAGAACCTTCTGTTGAAGCGGCAAACTCGACACCTAAACGCGGCTTTCAACTCGCGGGCGGTGCGATCGCGGCAGCGCTTGCTTTGGGTGTTTTTCTGTCCGGTGGGTTCCTGGATGATTCCGAGCCCGCGGGCCCTGCGATCAATGAGCTTAGCGCAGTAGAGCAAGTGGAGCAGCCCATTGATGTCAACACCAACGCTACCAACGCTCAACCGGTAGATGTCAACGATATGTACTTAAAGCCACCCCCGGAAGGTGATCAAGGCGCTGCGCAGACGGTTGCTCTTGAGGTTG
>CAZFIA010000057.1:14719-16595 GCA_964519335.1 uncultured Pseudomonadales bacterium | reverse complement strand
AACAGACATAGCAAACAGTACCGAGCGTGGTGAAGATTACGACTATGGACCTGGATTCATCCCGTACGACGAACTCAGTGCGGCAGATAAGGCGCGCTCTGATGGTTATTTCTTGCACCATGTGCAGCATCAGGCAGTGAGCAACGAGAATGTAATTTCCTTCGTGAAGATGCTTTCTTACCCACAATGATGCTTGAGCAGATTGGTTCTTCTCACCCCCAAAAATCAGTGCTTCGGGACTAAAACGGTGACACTTATTCAAACCTCAGCTGTGAAGTGCGCAACAAACGTGGCTGCTATTAGTCTGTTTGTGCTTTGCGGTAGCGTTGCGAGTGCGTTGTTCTCCGCGACTGCCCGTGCCGCTGATTCTGGTGCTGCGGTTGAACAATCGCCTGCGGCGTGGCTCGACCGCATGAATGTCGCCTTTGCCGAACTCGACTATGACGGTGTGTTCAGCTATTGGAGCAGCGGTAACATGGCAAGCCTGCGGGTTGTGCACGTAGCCAAGAACGATATGGAGCATGAGCGTCTGGTGCATTTAAATGGCGCTCCGCGAGAAATTGTAAGAGACGGAGATAAGGTGCTATGCATCATGCAGCCAGGTGATCGGCTGCTTTCCGTGGGCAGCTCCATTCCGGCTGGCCCTTTTGCCAAGGCCTTTCTTCGCGACTTTAGTGCCGTGGCAAACAATTATGAGCTAGCGATGAAAGGTGAAGACCGCATTGCCGCAAGGCCTGCAGTGCGTATGACGGTGATGCCAAAAGACGAACATCGCTATGGCTACCGCCTTTGGATCGACAAGGAAACCGGTCTACTGCTCAAATCGGAGCTAATGGATGAGGCTCAGCATGCTGCGCTCGAAGTGTTTCAGTTCAATCAGTTGCGCTTGGGCGGTGATGTTTCTGCAGATGCTCTTACTCCTGTGAAGCCGAGCGGATCGGTGCTTCATCATCTCCGAGTAGCAAACGAATCAGAATCCGCGATTAAAGCTGAAACTGAAGTTAAGTGGCACGCTGATTGGCTACCTGAAGGATTCGAAATGGCAGCGTCTGACCTGCGTCATGCGCCCGCTACAAAGCAAGACGTCAGCACGCTTATGTACTCTGATGGGCTGGCCGCTATCTCGGTGTTTGTGGAGGACCTGCCGAACGATGCAGCGACCAATATGCTCAGCCGTAAGGGTGCAACCGTGTCGGTAACGCGACGGGTAACTGGCCCTAACGAGGCTCACCATCTGGTAACAGTGATCGGCGAAGTGCCTCCCGAGACTGCAACCGCAATTGCTTCTAACGTCAGCTACTCCAACTAACCTTTAGTTGCAGTTGTTGCAGTCAGACACAAACGCAGCCAGACGCGGCCAGATTGTTCAAAAAGTAGTCGATAGAAATGCAGTAACCCTGGCCATCGAGTTCGAAGCCCAACGCTGCAAAGACTGTAGTTGCTCCTTTTTTACTGGTGGTGCTGGCGCGGCAACTCATCCACAGGTGCTCCGCTTTATCTCAACCGATGTGGCCAAACGTCAGCAGCTTGTTCTGGGCCAGAGTGTGATGGTAAGCGTCCCGGCTGGGCGCCTGCGAGGCAGTAGCGCTGTGATGTTTGGAGCGCCGCTGCTGTCCGCTATCGGGTGCTGTGCGATCGCGGCCAATATGGGCCTGGCGAGCACCACCCAGGGCCTGTTGACGCTTGCTGGGTTTGCTGTGGGTGGCTGGGCAAGCTATTGCGTGAGAGAAAGGCTGCACCAGGGATTTTACGAGCGATTATCCGTTATCCCTCTTGATTGTTGAACACCTGCCCCCAAATACTGTCTTAGTTATAGAGTTAATTTACTGGAGGAAGCCCGTGCTTCGACCTGTTCCCGTTGTTTCTGCCGTTTCTG
>CAZFIA010000057.1:1762-14619 GCA_964519335.1 uncultured Pseudomonadales bacterium | reverse complement strand
ATTTACTGGAGGAAGCCCGTGCTTCGACCTGTTCCCGTTGTTTCTGCCGTTTCTGCCGTTTCTGCCGTTTCTGTCACTTCCGTACGGTCTGTTCGCACCGATCAACGCTCGCCTTTTGATGGGTCGGTTCATTCAACGATTTACGGGGCGTTTGCCTTCCTGTTGCTCACCGCCTGCGCGCTCTTTAGTTCGGGGCTGTCGGCGAAGGAGTTACCCGACTTTACTGCGTTGGTAGAGCAGCAATCCCCGGCGGTAGTTAACATATCTACCCAGCAGAATGCATCCAGTCGGCGTAGTCGTAATCCCCAGAATGAACAGCTGGACGAGTTCTTTCGTCGGTTCTTTCCTGATGGACGGACGCCTGATGGTTCGGAGCGGCCTAACGCGCCGCGTTCTCTGGGCAGTGGGTTCATTGTTTCCGCCGACGGCTACATCCTTACCAACAATCATGTTGTGGCTGACGCCGATAAAATAATTGTGCGGTTGAACGATCGGCGGCAACTCGATGCCACTCTTGTTGGTGCCGACGAGCGCTCGGATTTGGCCGTACTTAAGATTGAGGCAACCAATCTCCCCGTTGTAAAACTGGGTGACTCCGAGAAACTCAAAGTGGGGGAATGGGTGCTGGCGATCGGTTCGCCCTTTGGTTTCGACTATTCAGTAACCGCGGGCATCGTTAGTGCGAAGGGCCGCAGCTTGCCGACGGAAAATGGTGAGAATTACGTTCCCTTCATTCAAACCGATGTCGCGATCAACCCAGGTAACTCTGGAGGACCGCTGTTCGATCTTGATGGCGAAGTGATTGGCATTAACTCCCAGATCTACACCCGATCTGGTGGTTTTATGGGCGTTTCGTTTGCGATCCCCATCGACGTTGCGATGGAAGTTGCCGATCAACTTAAAGAAGATGGGCGGGTGTCACGCGGTTGGTTGGGTGTAACCATTCAGGATGTAAGTCGAGAACTCGCCGAGGGATATAACCTCGAAAAACCTGGCGGGGCGCTTGTGGCTTCGGTGCTCAATGACGGACCCGCCGACAAGGGCGGCATCAAGGTAGAGGACATTATTGTTAAGTTCAACGGCCAAGACATCGATCTCTCCGCTGATTTGCCGCACCTTGTTGGCCGCACACGTGTGGGTAGCACTGCGACGCTTGATGTTGTTCGGGCAGGCAGGAACAAACGTCTGAAAGTGAAGATTGGTGAGCTTTCCGATTCTGGCAATCCGTTTATTGCAAGCGAGGAGCCTGCGGAAGAAGAAACAGCCGACAGTCGCATAGGATTAACCGTCGAAGCCTTACCCAAATCTGATCTCGAGCGACTCTCAATTCCCCAGGGCGTTCGCGTGTTGGTGGCAAATGGCGCGGCAGAAGATGCAGGCATTGCGGCTGGTGACGTAATTACCCGGCTTAACAACAAGCCCGTGAAATCGGTGTCCTCGTTCTCAAAGATTGTTGCTGGTCTCGATTCTGGTAAATCGGTTCCGGTACTGATTGTGCGCAATGGCTCACCCACATTTCGAGTGGTGCGAGTTCCTTAGTGAGTACCTTAGTTAGATAGCCTCTCTCTGCGGGGCATCTAATCTCAGATTCCTGCTGCGGGCCGGCGTGGGCCTGCAGTGAGGTGCGCCCACAGCCGCTTTTCGCTACACTCCGCCGGTTTTCGTAGCTGCCTGCTGTCTATGTGGTGGGCGGCTACAAAGGTGTTTTGCACATGCGGCCTGGATTGGCCCGAGGCTAGTCAGCTTGTCTGTTATTCAGCGCATTCGAAATTTCTCGATCATTGCCCATATTGATCACGGTAAGTCGACATTGGCCGACCGGTTGATTCAGCTTTGTGGTGGCTTGACTGCGCGCGAAATGGAGGCGCAGGTTCTGGACTCTATGGATCTGGAGCGTGAACGCGGCATCACCATCAAAGCGCAAAGCGTAACCTTGCATTACGATGCCCGGGACGGTGAAACCTACCAACTCAATTTTATTGATACACCGGGGCACGTCGACTTCAGCTATGAAGTGTCGCGCTCGCTGGCGGCCTGCGAGGGCGCGCTTTTAGTAGTCGATGCCGCGCAAGGCGTAGAAGCCCAGTCGGTCGCTAACTGCTACACAGCGATTGAGCAGGGTCTTGAAGTACTGCCGGTGCTGAACAAAATGGATTTACCCCAGGCGGATCCCGAGCGCGTCGCTGCCGAGGTCGAAGAGATCATTGGCCTGTCCGCCGCCGATGCGTTACAGATTTCTGCCAAGACAGGAGCGGGTGTTGATGATTTGCTTGAGCAACTCGTTGCTGAAATTCCTGCGCCGGTTGGGGATCGCGAAGCACCATTGCAGGCGCTCATAATCGATTCCTGGTTCGACAACTACCTGGGTATTGTGTCTCTAATTCGTGTGGTGCAAGGCACCATCAATAAAGGCGACAAGATAATAATAAAGTCAGTGGGCAAAGCGCAGGTTGTGGACGATCTGGGTCGCTTCACGCCTAAGCGATCGCCGGACAAGATACTTGAGGCGGGCGAGGTAGGTTATGTTGTTGCAGGTATCAAAGATATTCGGGGAGCACCCGTCGGTGACACTATCGTCAGCGCCCGCAATGAAGATGTCGAGCAGCTACCTGGTTTTGCCCAGGTAAAGCCTCAGGTCTATGCGGGCTTGTTTCCAGTGAGCTCAGAAGATTTTGAGAGCTTTCGCGAAGCGTTGTCCAAACTCACTCTTAACGATGCCTCTCTTTACTACGAACCCGAAAGTTCAGATGCGCTTGGTTTTGGCTTTCGTTGTGGTTTTCTGGGCATGTTGCACATGGAGATCATTCAGGAACGGCTAGAGCGCGAGTACGATCTTGACCTCATTACCAGTGCGCCAACGGTGGTGTACGAGGTAATTGATAGCAAAGGAGTGCAGCTTCTGGTGGACAATCCATCGCAGCTGCCCGACAACGTGCAGGAAATGCGCGAGCCTATGGCCGAGGTGAATATCCTTGTGCCGCAGGAATACGTTGGCAACGTCATTACGCTGTGTGTCGAACGCCGTGGGACCCAAAACAATATGCAGTTCTCCTCCGGTCAAGTATCCATGACCTATGCGATGCCCATGGCGGAGGTGGTGCTCGACTTCTTCGATCGGCTAAAGTCTGTAAGCAGGGGATACGCTTCGCTCGATTACGCGTTTAAGAACTTTCAGGCAGCGCCGCTCGTAAAGCTCGATATCTTGATCAACGGTGACAAAGTTGATGCGCTTGCGATGATCGTGCATCGCGATGACGCTCAGGGTCGAGGCCGATCGCTAGCCGAGAAAATGAAAGAGCTCATTCCCCGGCAAATGTTTGATGTGGCTATTCAGGCCGCCATTGGAGGGCACATCATTGCTCGACAAACCGTAAAAGCGCTGCGCAAGAATGTGACTGCGAAGTGCTATGGCGGAGACATTACGCGCAAGAAAAAGCTGCTCGAAAAGCAAAAAGCGGGCAAGAAACGTATGAAACAAGTGGGCAGTGTGGAGATACCCCAGGATGCGTTCCTCGCCGCCTTAAAGGTCGAGCGCTAACCCATGATGGAGCACATCAATTTTCCGCTGGTGTTGAGTCTGGCTGTCTTGCTGACAGGGCTTCTGTGGCTGGTTGATTCGCTGCTATGGAAACCGAAGCGGGCACCTTCTGAGCCTATGCCCGTGACTGTTGAATACGCCCGATCATTCTTCCCCGTATTATTTGTCGTCTTTTTTTTACGCAGTTTTCTGGTCGAACCCTACCAGATTCCCTCTGGCTCCATGATTCCCACACTTGAAGTGGGGGATTTTATTCTGGTGAACAAATACGTCTACGGTGTGCGCCTGCCGGTCATAGGCACCAAGGTGCTCGACGTTGGTGAGCCTGCTCGAGGTGAAGTCATGGTCTTTGTGCCGCGTCACAGTAGCGATTACTTCATTAAGCGGGTTGTGGGCCTGCCTGGAGATAAAATAACCTATAAAAACAAGACGTTATATATCAACGATGAGAGGCTCTCCTATACGTTTGAACGGGAGTTCGAATTGCCGTTGACGGGTGGCCGTGGAACGGTTCCTGTCCGTGAGTACACCGAAGTTTTGGGAGACGCGTCACACCCGGTGTGGCGTTATCCCGGCCTTGAACCTGAAAATTCGTGGCAGGTGCCACAGCATCACTACTTCATGATGGGTGATAATCGGGGTGCGAGCTTTGACAGCCGTGGTTGGGGCACAATTCAACCTGAGTTCGCCTTTGTGCCTGAATCTAATATTGTTGGGCGTGCATTTAGAATCTGGATGCATATGCCCGGTTGGTCGATTCCAAGCTTTGAACGTAACCAGGAAATTCGCTGAAATGACTCATCGTGACACTCTTAAGTTAGCCGCCAAGCTGGCCCTGTCCGCCAGGCTGGCTCCCAGTCGAAAGCAATCCGGAATCAGTATGTTTGGGTTCTTGATGTTGCTCATTGTTTTGGCAATTCTTCTCAACCTGGGTCTTACTTTGGGACCACACTACATGGATAATCGCGCCATTGTGCAGGTGGTTGAAACCCTAGATCCCAGTCTCTGGCAGGGCAGCAAGAAGCGGATACACACCGCAATTAACAAGGGGTTGAAGGTGAATAGTGTTCGCACTATCAAAAGTGAAGAAGCCGTTCAGATCGAAAAAGTTAAGGGTGTCACCAAAGCCACCGTAGCCTACGAGATTCGAGAAAACCTGATCGCCAACGTTGATGCCGTCTTAGTGTTTAACAAAGAATATTCTCACTAGTGCCGGAGGCCCCGTCCCCCGAACCGGAGGCTACGCCTGCCGTGCCAGGGGCAAAACCTCAGTCGGCCGAGATACAGCGCGTCTGCCGGTTACTAGAGGTTGAGTTCGATAACCCCGAGCTCATTCAACAAGCACTCCGACACAAGAGCGTCGGAACACACAACAACGAACGCCTCGAATTTTTGGGCGATGCGGTGTTGGGTCAGGTGATAGCCCACGCGCTCTATCTGCGCTACCCCAAAGAGCATGAAGATGGCTTGTCGTTGATGCGTGCTGCCCTGGTAAGACGCGACTCGCTAGCGGAGATCGCGCGTGAGCTGGATCTTGGACGAGCGATTGAGCTTGGCGCAGGCGAGCTTAAAGGTGGCGGGCACCGGCGAAACTCGATCCTTGCTGACGCCTTTGAGGCAATCATTGGTGCGGTCACCCTCGATGGCGGATTTGGAGTGGCTGAAGCCTTGTTGCTGCGGCTGTTTGAGCAACGCCTTGAGACAGTTTCGGTGACCAAAGACTCTAAGACGAAATTGCAGGAGTTACTGCAAGCGAAAAAAGATCCTCTGCCAATCTATGAGGTCGTAGAGGTCACGGGTCCAGACCATGCGCGGCGTTTTGAGGTGTGTTGTGAACTCACGGATGGGACGCTTAAAGCGCTCGGAGAGGGTAGTTCGCGGCGTGAGGCCGAACAGAAAGCTGCGGGTTGCCTGCTCGAGCTTATTGAGGCGCGCTCTTGACCCTATCCGAAGCAGGCTCTTGACCTCTTCCGGAACAGGCGTGGTCGATTCCGAACGCTGTGGCTATGTGGCCATTCTTGGCCGACCAAATGTTGGTAAATCGACCCTGATGAATCATCTGCTTGGGCAGAAAATAGCCATTACGTCGCGCAAGCCACAAACCACGAGACACAATTTGCTGGGTGTCGACACCGACGGCGGCGCCCAGGCAATTTATGTTGATACCCCCGGTATACATTCAACTGCAGGTGGCAGAGCGATCAATCGCTACATGGTTCGAGCAGCAACATCGGTGTTAGCCGATGTAGACCTCGCACTGTTTCTGTTTGAATCCAATCGTTGGACAGAAGAAGATGAGCTGGTACTTGAGCATTTAAAGCAGGCGAAGTGTCCGGTAGTGGCTGTAATAAATAAAACAGATTTGCTCGACAAGCGCGAGCAAGTCTTGCCCGTGATGGCGCAGACGGCCGAGCGGTTTGCCTTCGCCGAAATTATTCCGGTTGCTGCTCTGAAAAAACGCGGGTTAGAGGAACTGCGCCGCCTGATCTTTAGCTACCTACCCGAAGGACCGCACATGTTTGCGGGTGATCAGGTAACTGACAAAAGCGAGCGCTTTCTTGTGGCGGAGATCGTGCGCGAGAAGCTCATGCGTCGCCTGGGCGACGAACTACCGCATCGTTCGACGGTTGCAATCGAACGCTTTCAGGAAGGCGCCACGGTGCTCGAGATTCACGCCGTGGTGTATGTCGAACGAGACGGCCAAAAACAGATCATGATTGGCAAGGGCGGAGAGCGCATGAAGGGCATAGGAACTGATGCTCGTGGGGATATCGAAGTGTTACTCGACCGTAAGGTCATGCTTCGGCTTTGGGTTAAGGTTAAGGCCAACTGGACTGATGATGAGCGGAGCCTTACGCACCTGGGATACGATTAGCTACAATAGCGCTCTGATCAGGAGAGGGCTGGAAGAGCTACATCAGTGAAGGTACAACACCAGGACGCTTACGTGCTGCACACGCGACCCTATCGGGAGTCGAGTTTGTTGCTTGAGTTGTTTACCAGCGACTATGGCCGAGTATCGCTGGTGGCCAAGGGTGTGCGTGGCAAAAAGAAAACCCCGCCACGACAGTTTGTACCCTGCCTTGCGTCCTGGGTGGGTCGCGGTCCGCTGTTTACTCTTACTGATTGCGAACTGACGACAGTTCAACCGCTGGAAGGCGATGCACTTGCTTGTGGATTTTATATCAATGAGCTGCTGCTGCGCATGACCGAACCCCTCGACGTTCACGACTATTTGTTTGCCACTTATGGAGCAACAATTGCAAGTCTAGCCGAGTCAGGCTCGTCGAGTGCAGCGAACTCGTTGAGCGCTGCTATGCGTAAGTTCGAATACGCCCTGTTGCAGGAATGTGGCTACGCGCCAGACTTCACCTCCTGTGCCGATACCGGCGAGCCGATTAACCCGAATGAACACTATGAGCTTCGGCCTGATAAGGGATTTGTTGTCACGCAGCAATCTGAGTCAAGTACCACTGGCGCTGAGTTAACGGAGATTTATCTTGGCAACTTTCAGACCGGCGCTGTTCGCGTGGCCGCACGACGAATCTTCCAGTTGGCGTTGCGTCCGCATCTTGGAGATCGACCACTCGCCAGCCGCGAACTGCTGCGACCGTTAGGAGGTCAAGCATCGTGAGTTCTGGTCATCCCCACTCTTTCAGCAACTCTGCCATTGTCGGCAACGGCATCGATCTAGTGAGTGTAAAACGCATTGGCGCCACCGTTGCGCGACACCCCGAACGATTTGCCCGGAAGATTTTGAGCGCAACCGAACACGACGACTTTGTTGATCGCGGCAAGAAGATACAGGACCTGGCCAAGTATTTTGCTGTCAAGGAAGCCGCGGCAAAGGCGCTAGGTACCGGTATGGGTGCCGGGGTGTATTGGCCACAAATAGAAATGCGTCGTAAGCCAGTGTCCGGGGCCCCTCTATTATCTTTTTCAGATGCTGCACTTGAGCGAATGACAAAGCTGGGTGGTGTTGCGGCCCTGGTATCGCTTGCAGATGAAGGAGATCTGGTTATTGCAAGCGTGGTCATTGGCGCCAGACGGCCAATCGAGTAATCACCAGGCAATGAGCAGAAGAAAGTTCCCTCCTAAGCTCGAAGTGACTGTCGATGAGATCGATGCCGAAGGCGTGGGTCTGGCGCGCTGGGGTGAAAGGGACGTTCGAGTGAAGGCTGGGCTACCTGGAGAGGAAGTTGTGGCGAGAACCGTCGGTCGACGCAAGGGCGCGGCGCTGGCGGTAACCGAGCAGTTAACTGCAAATGTCTCAGCGGATCGTCAGGATGTGCCCTGTGCGTTTTTCCCACGCTGCGGCGGTTGTGCCCTCCAACATCTTAACTACGACAGTCAGCTGCGGCTTAAACAACAAGGACTGCTTGACGAGCTGGAGCATTGTGAGGTGTCCTTCGAAAAGCTGCGTGCGCCTGTTGGCTCGCCGCAATTTGGCTACCGGCGCAAAGCTCGTTTGGGTGTGCGAGCGCTCGATGAGTTGCTGTTAGTGGGGTTTCGTGAAGCTTTTGGGGGACGAATCGTTAAGATGACTCAATGCATGGCGCTGACACCGCCATTCGATGAGTTGTTCCCGGCGCTGGCTGCGTTGATCAATGAACTCTCGATCCCTGGCGCAGTACCGCAAATAGAGACGGCGGTTGGTGATGCACAAGCAGCGCTCGTTATTCGCCATCTGGAGGCTCTTGATGCCAAAGACGCTCGGCTGCTTGGTGAGTTTCAATTGCGCCACAACGTGACCATTTATACCCAGGCTGATGGCTATGATTCGGTGACCCCATTGCGTGCGGACGCCGCGATGCCAAATTATTCTCTACCTGAGTTTGGCGTGAACCTAGAGTTTGCGGTTACCGACTTTATTCAGGTCAATCGCGTTATCAACAATGCGTTGGTGCGCGCGGTGGCCGCTGCTTTTGAATCTGGCGACAACCAGAACAGCAAGCTGCATATTGCCGACATGTTTTGCGGCATAGGCAATTTTTCTCTCCCGCTTGCCCGGCGCGGTCACCAGGTCAGTGGCTGGGAGGCCGCAAGCGAAGCGATTGAACGCGCCCGCAGCAATGCCCATCGCAATGGTCTTAGCGAATGTACCGCGTTCGCGGTCGCCGATCTCTATGGTCTACCCGGCGATAAGAAGCTCAAGACAGAAGTTGCTCAGCTTGGAGGTGTCGATGCACTCGTTCTTGATCCGCCGCGCAGTGGCGCGGGTCCGGCCCTGGCAAGTTGGCTGGGTGAGCGGGTGCGCAAAGTGGTCTATGTCTCCTGCAATCCAAAGACTTTTGCTAGCGATGCCGTCGTTTTAGGTCAACACAATTTTGTGCTCACCGATGTTGGCATCTACGACATGTTTCCGCACACGGCCCACGTTGAGACGCTTGGGATATTCGAACGCCGTGGTTAGGGTAAGAGAATCGCTGCCAAGAAACGCCAGTGGTGCTGTCGATGCGCAGGCCTGGCAGGCACTGGTATGTGCTGATCACCCGGAGCTGGATGCGGCGGCACTTGAGAGCGCTATCGAGTTGGTGGCAACTCTTGATAGTCCTGACCTGCTCGAGGCAGGGGTTGATCTCGCGCAGCTATTGCTCGAACTACGGCTCGATATGGACTCTCTGGTTGTTGGACTTACCTACAGAGCTTGGCGTGAAGGCGCGATAGATATAGCGGACTCTCCGCACGTCTTCACTGCAGACCGATTGGCACTAGTTGACTCACTCGATAAGCTGGGCGCGGCCAGCCGCATGTCGTTGCATGCTGACCACATGCTACTTAGCAACGCGGAAGATCAGGTGCAAAATGTACGCCTGTTGCTTGAGTCGCTGATTGATGATGTTCGAGTAGCACTCATCAAATTGTCTGAGCGGGTGGTGGTGTTGCGGCTAGCCAAGAATGCGTCGCCAACTCGCAAGCAACGGCTTGGACGAGAGAGCCTTGCGCTGTTTGCTCCGCTTGCCGGACGTCTCGGGCTCTGGCGGCTCAAATGGGCCGTTGAAGATCTGGGTTTTCGCTATCTGGAGCCAGAAACCTACATGCGCGTTGCGCGTCAGCTTGATGGTCGGAGAGACGACCGGGAGCGTCGGGTTGCCGGGTTGGTTAAAGAGACGCAAGGTCTACTCGGAGACGAGGGACTCGACGCGCAGGTGTTTGGCCGGGCGAAACACATCTATAGCATCTGGCGCAAGATGCAGCAGAAAGATCTCGATATCGCAGAAGTCTATGATGCGCGAGCCTTGCGAGTCATAGTTTTAGACCGAGCCGATTGTTATCGAGCACTGGGCATTATTCATTCTACCTGGCGGCACCTGCCCGAGGAGTTTGACGACTACATCGCCAATCCGAAGAACAACGGCTATCAATCAATACACACCGCAGTTGTGGGTCCGCAAGAACAGATTCTCGAGGTACAGATTCGAACCGAGGACATGCATGCAGAAGCTGAATTTGGCGTTTGCGCGCACTGGAACTACAAAGACTCTGACCCGCTAAACAGCAGGCAGATGCCGGGGGATCGTGTTACCTGGTTACGTCAGCTGCTCGAGTGGCATGATGAGGGTGGCGGCAGCGAGGCCGTGGAGACTCTGCTTAGCCGGGGTTTTGACGATATTCGTATTTATGTGTCAACGCCTCAGGGGCACGTTCTTGATTTGCCTCGTGATGCAACACCGGTAGATTTTGCTTATCGGGTGCACACGGAAATCGGTCATCGAGCGCGTGGCGCAATGGTTGATGGTGAACCTTATCCGTTGAGCATGCCCCTAAAGACGGGCCAGCGGGTTGAGATAATTACGGCCAGCCGCCCCGAGCCCGAACATGATTGGCTCGAGGATTCGCTGGGCTTTGTCCGTACGTCTAGAGCGCGTGCAAAGATACAAAGCTGGTTTCGGCGACAAGATGTCTCCTACTCTGAGGCGTTGGGTGAACGCTTGTGGCGTAGCGCAGAAAAGGTGCTTGCGATGACGCTCGATGCCGATGCCATTGCCCGTGCCCTGGATCTTGCTCGTCATCAGGACTTGTTTGCGATGCTGGGTAGGGGTGAGATGCGTCTGGTTGACGTGCTGCGGCTAGTGCCGACGCCCTATCGCGCTACCGGTCTTACGCTGCCCTCAGCACTCGGCGAGGTACGCAGTCCGAGAGCGCAAGTTTTGCTCGCTGAACAGTCCTGGCCTATTGGATTGGCGTTGTGCTGTACCCCTTCGGAAGACTGCAACATCGCGGGATATCTTGATGAGGTTGATGCCATTCTGGTGCACCGTAAGGATTGCACGCTGTATCAAAACGCAGCGAAGAATCACCCTTTACGTGTAGTCAGGCTCGACTGGCGGAAACACGCCGGTCGTGAAGGCGTGCGGATAGCGGTTCGCGGCCGCAATCGCGATGGCTTATTGCGCGATATCGTTGAGACTATGAATTACGCGGGAGTCTCTCTGGTGGGCACGCAGGCGCAGCTGGACGGTGCTTCTGCCGCGGCTATGGCTGAAGTAGATGTGCTGCTCGACTGTGAAACTCTCTCTCTACCGCGGCTGCTGGAGACGCTCGGCCGTCTGTTGCTGATCCCGGATGTATTTCGGGCCATGCGCATTGAATAGCTGTTTATCCAGCTTCTGATTGGCGTTACGTTGGAATAAAGCTGACAATAGCGCGCTGTCGGCAGGAGAGAGCCATTTACAGGAGAGTGTTATGCGGTTGATTTTGTTGGGTCCGCCGGGAGCCGGTAAGGGCACGCAGGCCCAGTTTGTTTGCGAAAGCCTTGGAATACCGCAAATTTCAACTGGCGATATGCTTCGAGCCGCCGTAGCGGCCGAGACTGAGCTGGGTGTGCGCGTGAAGCAGGTTATGGATGAGGGCTCGCTGGTTTCAGATGAGATCATTATCGCGCTTGTCAAAGAACGCATCGCTGAAGATGACTGTGCTGGTGGGTTTTTGTTTGATGGTTTTCCTCGGACCATCGTGCAGGCGCAAGCGCTTATTGATGCTCAGGTAGATTTGGACTGTGTAGTCGAAATACAGGTGCCAGACGAGGAAATCGTGTCGCGACTAGCCGGTCGACGGGTCCATCCGGGCTCTGGGCGGGTTTATCACCTGACTTTTAATCCACCTGCGGTGGCGGGCAAAGACGATGAAACCGGCGAAGATCTTATCCAGCGTGATGACGATACAGAAGCGACAGTTCGTGATCGCCTCGCGGTGTACCACCAGCAAACCCACCCCCTTGTAGAGTTCTATACCGCCCGCGCTGAACAGAAGATTCTGCGCTATATCGGTGTGAGTGGGGTGGGCGGCGTAGACGAGATAAAAGCGGCCATACTGTCGAATATTGGGGGCTAGCACTCCCGATCAGCCCATGATCCGCCCCCGATCTCCTTTAAGATTCTACGGGAAGTACTTGTAATTTATGAGAATTACTGCGTGAAATTCCTTTTCAAGTCCGTATAGTGCGCAACTGATTGCTGTAGAAGCGGTTTTTCCGATTCGATCAACCCCAGCAAAAGTTAATGCCGAGGAGAATTTCATGCCTGGTGCACAACGCAAAGGTGCCGCTAAGCCCGAGTCGCCTGTAAGAAAAAAAGCAGGCCGTAAATCTGTTCGTAGGAGCGCCGAAAAGAGTTCGCTCACGCGAAAAAAGAAATCGGCCAAGCGTAAGTCAGCGCGCCGAACGAGCGCCAAGCGCAAAGCAGTAACAAATCACAAGAAGTCTGTGGCTTTGTCGCCGGCAACAAAGCGCTCTGCAAGTGCTGCAAAGAAATCTGAAACTGCGTTAACTAAAGAGCGGAAGGCTCAGGCTGCCGCTCAACGAGCAGTAAAAGCCGCGACCAACAAAGCTAAGCGCTCGGGTAAAAAAGCCGACAAGATCACGGCGAAGCGAGCCCGCGCAGCCGCTAAACGAGCGACGGCGCGCGTAACCAAAGCACGTACTGCGGTCTCTAAAGCACGCACCAGGCTGACGGCTGCGCAAAAGTCTGACACTGTAAATGCCCGTGTTGTGGCCATTCAGACCTCGGTAGATAAAGCGAATGCCGCCGGTGTTAAGTCTGTAGCTGCCAAGCTCGCTGCTGCCGTGAAGAAATTCGAAGCGAAGAAAGCAGCGGAGCTTGCGCGGGTTGAAGCTCGTAAGGCCAAGAAGCGTCAAAGTGCTGCCAACAAAAAGATAAAAGCACTTACTAAGCGTAAATAGAAACGCTGCAGTTTGAATTTGCGGCGATGAGTTATCAGTTATGTAGCTTGGAGTTGTTATGAATAAAGGCCTATCTACCAGGTAAGGCCTATCTACCAGGTAAGGCCTTCAAACAGCAACACATCAACTAGCTCACCC
>CAZFIA010000057.1:0-1662 GCA_964519335.1 uncultured Pseudomonadales bacterium | reverse complement strand
AAGGCCTATCTACCAGGTAAGGCCTTCAAACAGCAACACATCAACTAGCTCACCCGCCTCTATTTCCGCTACTTCGCCCGGTACAAGGAACAGACAATTCGCTGAAGCGAAGCTCTGTAGACGATTAGAACTCTGATCTGATGTGGTGGTGACTACACTGCCGTTGGCCGATGGTTCTAGCCGACCTCGCTGATACTCGTTACGTCCAGGGCTGTGGCTTACCCGCTGCGCCAGGGGAACGCGAACTATTTGGGGCGCTGTTGGTTGACAGCCAGCCATGTGCCAGAGTGCAGGTTTTACCAGCAATAGCAGCGTGACAATAGTTGACACTGGATTTCCTGGTAAACCGAAAATCAAGCACTGACCCTCTTCATTGGTGGAGAGGTCTGAGGTAGAGAGGTTGTTAGTAGACAGGTGACCGAAAGCAAACGGTTTGCCGGGGCGCAGGTTGAGTCGCCAAAAATCGATTGACCCCAGTTCGGCAATGGCACCGCGCACAAAGTCGGCATCACCTACCGAGACACCCCCGCTGGTAATCAGTGCATCCTGATCGAGACTTGCAGAGTGTAGCGCCTGGCGAGTGCCGTCAGCGGTGTCGGGCAATATACCCAGGTCTGTGATGCTAAGCGGTAGCCCTTTAAGCAGTTGCGTGATGGCTATCCGGTTGGATTCATAGATTTCACCCATTGCCAGCGGGGTGCCCGGTACGCGCAATTCGTCGCCCGTTGCAAACACGCCCACCCGTATCGGTTTGTATACCTCAACGTCAGTGAGGCCGCTGGTGGTCGCTGAGGCGATCTCGAAGGCCCGCATGCGCGTGCCGATGGGAAGCAGTAGGCTGTCCTGAGACACATCGTGCCCTATGGGCCTAACGTAGGCCCCTTCTTTGGGACGCTCGTTTATAACGATGTGCTGTTCTTTACCAGGTCTGGTGTTCTCCTGGATCACAATAGTGTCTGCACCTCTGGGAAGCGCTGCGCCTGTAAAAATGCGTATGGCGTGGTGGGGGAGCAGCTCTGCGTCAAACGGGTGACCGGCTAAACTTTGGCCCTGAATCGAAAGCTCTGTAGGATCGGCGGGACTCAGGTCGGCGAAGCGCACCGCATATCCGTCCATAGCGGAGTTGGCAAAGGCCGGCACTGACACCGGGCTTCGGGTATCGCTTGCCACTACCCGACCTAGACTTGTCGAGACTTCCACGGTTTCGCTCTGGCGGGTGGGTGTAATGAGTGCCGCTAGCTGCTTAAGCGCTTCGTCAATGGTCAACGGTTGTATATGATTTCCCCTCTCTGATCTCGTAAAGGATTGCGCTCAAGCGCAGGATGTTTTGAATCTATTGGTATTGGACACGGCAACAGATCGATGTGCGCTCGCCTGCTCTGTTAATGGCAAGGTTTTCGAGAATACACGCTCGATTCCTCGGCTGCACAACAAGTATCTGCTTGAGATGTTGAATGAGCTGTTTGGCGAAGCACAGATCAGTCCGCGGGCGTTGTCTGCCATTGGCTTTGCTGCGGGCCCTGGCTCGTTTACCGGTATCCGGATCAGCGCTGCAGTGAGCCAGGCCCTGGCTGTTAGCGCTGAGGCATCTGTGGTTCCGCTCGAGTCGTCGCTGCTTCTGGCGCATGCTGCAAAGCGGATGCAGATGTTGCCTCAGCAAGC
>CAZFIA010000056.1:0-23082 GCA_964519335.1 uncultured Pseudomonadales bacterium | reverse complement strand
GCTCAAAGAGGACTCACCTGTCTGGGCTAAGTACCGCTATTGGGACCGAGTACATTGCTCAATTCATCCAACTTCTCCACCAAATTCAGGGGTCCTAGCACCCTGCTCCCGGTGATGGTTTCCATCATGGGAATTGTTGCTGGCTTGTTGAGTCTTTACACCGCACCCAGCGCCTGGTTCGCCCTCGCCCCGTTTGTGCTCGCTATCTGGGTATCGCCCGCACCCATCGTAACCGGAGGAATGGTTACGCTGATTCTTATGGCAGCAGGCGCGCTATCGATCATGGGCAGGCTGCCCAATGGCATTCACGAAAGTTTTGCTATCGGTGTCGGCATGGCGCTGTCGTGGATAACAATGTTGGTGATGCGTGCAAAAAACCGCCACCCAACCGAATCGCTGCACGGCGTCCGCAACATCATTGAGAGCAGCCTGACCGGCATGATGCTGGTGAACGACTCCGGGGCCGTACTACTGATCAATCAACGCATGCGTAAACTGCTTGGATTGACTGAACCGGTTGACAAAAAGACCGCAACCTTTATCACTGAATTGCTCGACTGCAAACCATTGCTTAAGTTTCTAGCCAGCGACAATCAGTCAACCGAGTTCGAACAACAGCCGCAATCCGTTAGATCTATCACGAGCAGCAAGTTGCGATTGCTCAACCTATCGGCAAAAAGATTTGTCGAAGCCAAAACACGCTATACGGTAATAACAGCCGCCGCCTCTGAACTACAGTTGCGACGACAGCAAGCAGCACACCGTAAAATACAAGAGCTTCACACTACCCTGGATCGCTCCGACCAGTTGCTACTGCACGTCGACGAGGATGGAACTATCAGCTGGGCCAACAACAAAGCACGCGCTTTGTTTGATAACGCACTTGCCCAACCAAAGTCTGGCAAACGCCTTACTGACATACTGCAGGCCACTGGTGTTCCTGGTTTCGAAGAGGCCAGAGAGCAAGCTAAGCTTGCCGACACAGGCGAGTCTAGTCTAATTACGTTGAACTCCAAGAGTAACTCTCAAGCGTCCAACCCAGTCGAGCCCGCCAAGAATCTGCAGCTTCGGGGCAGACTGCGCACGCTGCCAAAAAGCAACAACAAACTGGTGCTCGCCGCCGACGACATAAGCGCTGAGGTGATACTAGACGAATCGCTACGTCGACAAGAAGCACTCCATCATCAGCTGATGCAATCATCACCCATTGCGCTTTTTATTCTTGACGGTCTGACTTCCAAAATTATCGAGCTAAACAGTACCGTACACGAGCAGCTAGGGTACACAACCAACCAGCTAATGGGCCGCCCCCTACTTGAGTGCGGACTATTTACCAATGCGTTTGAGGCAAAACGTGTTGCCGACTGTCTAAAAGAAGGCAGAGAAATCACAGAAGGTGAGGCTTCACTAAGCACAGCGGACAAAACCGATATCCGCGCCGAGTACTCCCTGCGCAGGGGTGAAGCCTACGGCAGGCCGCTCGCGTTCTTGTACACGCGCGACATTACAACAAAGCACATGGCCGAGGTTGCATTGCGAGAGAGCGAGGCGAAGTTCTCGCAGATATTCAGTGAAAGCCCTGATGGCATTGCCATTATCGACTTCGATACTCTGGCTGTTATGGATGTTAACAATCAGTTCCTGAAATCTGGCGGCTATACCGCAGAAGAGGTTTTAGGAAAGCCAATCGGCAACCTGATGGCAAACACCGATGATGTGAAAACGGCTGCAAAAATCGTAAACAGCGAAGGCCGCGCCAACAACCTCGAAATCGACCTCGTTGACAAGGAAGGCAAAACTAATCCTTCACGAGTATCAATCTCAAGTGTAGAGATCAGTGGCAAAACAGCCTTGCTTTGCATAGCAACAGACGTCCGCTCGCAGCGCGAAACCGAGTCTAAACTACGACGTTCTGAGCAGCGCTTTCGCGGCACCTTCCAAAACGCGCCGCTTGGCATGATGCTGGCCGATACCACCGGCAGAATCTTCCAGGCCAATCGATTTTCGGCAGACTTGCTTGCCTACGAAGAGAAGCACCTGCCTGGCATGCATCTGTCCCGCCTGGTGCCTACTAGAGACCGCCCTCGACTGCTCGAGATACTAGAGCAACTGATCGCAGGCGATCTCTCCCAATCCGAATCCGAGCGCAAGCTAATCGCAAAGAACGGCGTTGAAATTTGGGTCAACCTGCACGCCGTGCTGCAAAAAGCAGAAGATGGCAGCCCGCTGTATTTCATAATTCAAATGGCTGATATCACAGAGATGAAGCGCAGCCAGGAACGCATGGAGAGGCTTGCGTTCTACGACACGCTTACCGATCTTGCGAATCGACGGCTATTCAATGACCGCCTTCAACAAGCCATAGTACGCACGCAGCGCAATCATAAGTCCGCCGCCCTTTTCTATCTTGATCTTGATCAGTTCAAGCGTGTAAACGATACATTGGGGCATGACGCTGGAGACGCACTGCTAAAACACGTTTCTCTGCGGCTACAAAAATGTGTCCGCAAGGAAGACACTGTTGCTCGCCCGGGAGGCGATGAATTCACAATCATCCTGGTTGACATTAATTCGATTAGCGACGCAAGCCGGGTGGCAGAGAAGATTCTAGCCGAATTGCGCAAACCCATTGCAATCGCTGGTCAGCAGCTGGTCGTTACCACATCCATAGGCATCACCATGATGCCGCAGGACGCGAGCGACTCGCAAACACTCATGCGTAATGCCGACATGGCCATGTACAAGGCAAAAGAACGCGGCCGCAACAACTACCAGTTCTTCCTTGAAGACATGAATCGAACGGCAAAGAATCGCCTTCAGATCGAGACAGAGCTACGTGAAGCTCTCAAGCGTGATGAGTTTGTGCTGTTTTACCAACCCAAGGTGCGGCTGAACGATCAGCAATTTACGGGCGTCGAGTGTCTGATTCGCTGGCAACACCCAACGCGTGGATTGCTTGGCCCTAACGAGTTTATCGAGATCGCTGAAGATACGGGCGTGATCGTGGCTATGGGTAGCTGGGTGATCGAACAGGCTTGCGAGGCGGCAAGACTATTGCGCGGCGAATATTCAGATGACTTTCAGGTGGCACTGAATATCTCTCCTCGCCAGTTTAGAGATCCCAATCTGGTAACGACAATCCGCCGCTGTCTGCGCGAGGCCAATCTGCCGCCAGAGTCGCTAGAAATAGAAATCACCGAAACAATGCTCATGCAGGATATTGAGGCCGCCAAACAAACGGTTCAACGCTTGCACGATATAGGCACGTCGCTCGCGATTGATGACTTCGGTACCGGCTATTCATCTCTGAATTACCTGAAGAGGTTTCCGATCGACACCGTTAAGGTCGACAGAAGCTTTGTCATGGACATTCCAAAGAGCGAAGACGACATGGCCATCACCTCGGCTGTTATCGCTATGGCGCACCAACTAAAAATGAGTGTCGTTGCAGAAGGCGTAGAAACCCACGCGCAAAGAAAGTTCCTGGAGAACCACGATTGCGAGTACGCCCAGGGTTACCTCTTCGGCAAGCCAATGCCAATGGAAGAAATTCGCGCAGCTCTAGCGCGCGGCTCCCTTGGGCTGGTTCGAGGTCAGCGACAAGAAGAGCGGTAGCAAAAACACCGTAAACACCAGCAGATAGCCCACCGCGACAGTTAATAGAAACCCGATAGACGCAGTTCCGGCGTGCGGTGACAGCATGAGTGCCGCAAAGGCGCCAATGGTGGTCAACGTGCTCAGCAAAACCGCGCGTGGCGTACTAGACTCCATAAAGTCGCGTGCGCCGTTTTCGGTAAGCCTGTAGCGTTCAACCATGTGAATGCCATTATCAACGCCCAGTCCAAAAATCAGCGGCAACACCAATACACTTGCCATGTTTATGGCCACACCCAGCAAAACACTGGTGGCCAACGTAAACAAAGCAGTCAGCACCAACGGTGTTAAAACCAGCAGGGTATCTCGCAAGCTGCGCAGAACCAGCAGCAACGTAAGCGAGATTCCACCCAGAGCAAATCCCAGCGCAATCTGAAAAGAATCCAGAACGATGTTGCCCACACCCCACTCCACCACCGGGCGTCCCGTGGCCCCGCCTGCAGTGCTGGCTGATTGTCCTCGAACAGAATCAACAAAGCGCGTTAACGCAGCCACCGGGGTTATATCCTCAGCGGGTAACACCGCATTGAGATAACGGCCATCGGGCGCGACCAGCCTCGATCGCAGTTTGGCAGGCAAATCTGCGAAACTCGGCTCTTCGGCCTGAATCGCGCGTTCGAGCCAGCTAATTTCAGTCACCAGCGTATCCACTACACCTGTTTGCCAGGCAAGCACCGTCTGATCATCAGCCTCCGCCATGCGCTCCAATTGGCCGGCAAACTCACCCAGTTGGCGCTTGAGGTTGGCTGAGGACAGCTCCTCCAGCCTGGGCTGCAATTCTTGTGCGGTGCGGCGCACAGTGGCCCGCAACTCTTCGACCCCTGGCGGTTCGACTTCGCTTTGAGAGCCAAGCGAGCCACCCAGCAACTCCTGAAGATCTTCCAGAGAATACAGTTTGTCCTCGACCTCTGTTGGCAAATAGTCGACTGGCGTTATTACTCGATCAACCGTATCGAGCGCTTCGAGTTTTTTCTGTTGTTCAAGCTCTTCGGGCGGCGCCAGCGTGTAGAGCGCATAGTCGGTGATCTGATTCTCGCGCTGCAGCTCGCGTAGCGATTGCATAGATTCTGCCCCCGGATCGCGCAGCGCCAACACGCTGTAATCGAACTCCATGCGCGGTGCCAGCCATAGCGCACCTGCAATCAACACGCCGAGCACCACAAAGACAGCAGATCTGTGGTTACCGAGCCAACCGACTGCATTGCTGCCCATGCGCAGCTTCAGGGAGGTTTTAGCGGGCAAGCCAAATTCAGAATAGAACGCGGGCAACAAGGTGAAGGTAAGTACGCAGGCCACCACCATGCCACCTGCAGAGATAACACCAAGGTCAGCAAGCCCTCTATACGCGGTGGGCGAAAAGCCCAAAAAGCCGATCGCCGTAGTTAAGGTGCACAACAAAATCGCACCCCCAACACCGCCAGTGGCTAACTTTAGCGCTTGCACCTCCGTTGGTCCCTCTTGACCAAGAGAGTGGCTGGCAGCCGCTTCCTGAACACGCAGCGAATAGTGCACGCAAAAATCGACACCGAGCCCAAAAAACATCACCAGAAACACGAGCGATAGGGTGTTAAAACTGCCCACAGCGAGCATCGCCCAGGCGGCTGTCCATACGGCGCCAACCAACAATAGAAGAAAGGTGCCAAGCACAATGCGTAGCGAGCGAACACCAAAGGCCAGGACCACACCAAGCAATACCAGCGCCACTGCCCCGGCGATTTTCACACCGCCCGTTGCCGCGCCCACCTCATCATGCCGCAGAGCTACTTCACCCGTGAGCGAGACTTTTAGATCACCGGCTTTTTCTTGGCTTGGGTCTGGGCCTTGCACTGCAATAATCTCGCGCAGGCGGCCCACCACCTGAGCATTGGGCAAAGCAACGCCAAAGTTCTGCTTACCGCGCAAGAAGATCAATCGATAGTGTTTTTGAGGCCCACCTCGGAGGAATTCGTCACGCCAGTGAATAGTGGCATCCCGATTCGTAAGCGCAGCCGCAGCCGAGCGCCGCAAGCGCTCAATGGTGCGAACAAAGCCTTCGGGCGCTTCATCTACCGCACCTGAAAGAACAAGGTCGAGCACGCCACGCAAGCTTGGGTCGCGGTTAACCGCAGCAAGCATAGGTTGCGCCTGCGCAAGCTGGTCGGCGAGATCATCCAGCTGTGGTAAATCAAGGTAGAGCAGCGCGTTATCGCTGAAGAACGCTTCATTGGCTGGCGCGTACACATCGACAAACAGGTCTTCATCTGCCGCAATAGCAGATTCTAGACGCCGGGCTTGTTCATCTACCTGGCGAAACTCGCTGCCGCTGACTACCACAATGGCAGTTTCAACCAGCTGCGGAAAGGCCTCTTGAAAGGCATCATAGTCGTCGCGCCAATCGGCCTCTTGCTGGATCAGATCACCAAGTCGCGAGTTAAGCGCGTAACGATCGACCGCAATAAAACCAGCCACAGCAGTAATAACCAATAGCGCAAGTAACGTAGGTCGAGGATGAGCCACAACCCAACTTACCCACCGCTGCAGTGCAGCGAGCGCGACCGAGCGTTTGCTCATCGGCGGCTAGTCTTCGTCGTCGAGGTCATCAAACTCATCAAATTTGTCAACTTCCGGCGGCGCGCCATCAAATATCTGAAAGCGGCGACGTTGATAGTAGGCCTCACGGGTAAAGACATAAGGTGATAAGGCCGTCGCATCAAGCGCATCCGTTAGCACTAGCGCTTGCTCGCGCGCAGAAACAATATCAAGACCAGTAAGGCCCAGATTGTAACTGTCGCCAAGGGCAAGGTTCGGCCACAGAAACCGAAAGAACAGGTTTGGCAGATCACGAACCGTTGATGGCCCCACTACCGGCAGATATACATAAGCGCTCTCGGTGTACCCCCAGACGGCCAGCGTTTGCCCAAAGTCTTCATCCTGAAACTCGACGCCGGCGAGGGTGGCCGGATCGAACAGACCTCCCAAACCCAGAGTGCTGTTGATGAGCACCCGATATACATCAGTAAAGCCGCGCCGGGGCTTACCCTGCAAAAAGCCGTTTAGCGCAGAATCGATGCCGCGCAGATTGCTAAAGAAATTGGTCACGCCTGTTCTAATGGGCTGCGGCACTACGGCCCGGTAACCCCTGGCAATAGGGCGAAGAATTCGTCGGTCGGAGAATTCTGATACTTTAAAACTGCGGTGGTTAAACCCCTCAATGGGATCCTGAACGGCGTAGCTCTTGCCGCTGCCGCTTGACGAACCAGTGGCGGTCGATGCGCAGCCTGTGCTCATGAGCAAGCACAAAAGCGTAGACACCCCCGCACACACAAGAGAGCGCAACGGCTTCACCGATGCTAGGGGCGCGCAGCTACAAAGCTGCTGCGAGATTTCGCGACCTGCGTTTTCAGATGCGAAAGTAATCCGGCAAAACCCTCGGCTTTGATGATGCTCGAATAGTCCGCCCGGCGTATCGACAGGTCTGACACGCCGTCAGCCTCTACGTTAAACACCTTGTTGTCGCGCAAGTAATAGCCAAGCGCAACACTGGCCCCGTTTGCACGCACAATTTGCGCTCGCACCAAATCTCTTCCCGGCTTCACCTCGGTCGCCTCAAGCACCTCAAGCGATTGACCACGATCAGCATCAAAGCGCGATACATAGGTGCCAAGCACTACATCTCGCAGTAACTCGAGATACTCGTCTTTGGTGGGCGCATCGAGCTGACGCCACGAAGAGCCGGCGCTAATACGAGCAATGCGCGGCAAGTCAAAAACCCGATCAAATTCTGAACCCAAGAGAGCAACTCGTTCATCATATCCCCCCTCCAACCGCGCACTCGCCATAAGCGCGACATGAAAGCGCTCAATCTGAGTCTTTGGAGGTAGCGGTTGATCGGCGATTACTTGATCTGTTGTGTCTTCTGTAACTTGCGCAGCAGCTGCATAGGAAAGCGGCGTGTTGAACACGGCAAGAGACAATGAACAGACTAAAAGCCCCCGAAGAGAGATAAGTACAAGATTGCGTGTCGATGTTACCGACATAAGTACCTCACAGTATTTTACGGCGAGCCAAACCACTCAAGCGGTGCCAGCGACAGCGCCGGCACATAAGTAATGATCATAAGCGCAAGCAACAGCACCAGCATGAACGGCAGCGCCGCCGAGTAAAGCACAAGAATCGGTTTCTTAAAGCGATAGCTTGCAATAAACAGGTTCATGCCAATCGGCGGCGTAAAGTAACCAATCTGCATATTGGCCAAAAAGATAATGCCAAGGTGCACCGGATGAACGCCATAGCCCACTGCCATCGGCAGAATGAGCGGTACCATAATAACCAACGCTGAAAAGATATCGAGCACCGCTCCTAAAACCAGCAGCAAAATGTTCAGCAGAATGAGAAAGGTGAGCGGGTTCTTGATGTGCTCCTGGGTAAACTCAAACAAACTTTGGGGGATTTCGGCGTCGATCAGGTAGTTGGTGAAAGCCAGCGCCACCCCTAGTATCAACAGTATCCCACCCACCATCACCATGGAATCAACCATAACGGAAGGCAGCCTGCGCAACGAGATTTCGCGATACAACACAACTTCGGCAAACAATACGTATAGCGCGGTCATGGCGGCCGCTTCGCTTATGGCAAAGAAGCCACCATAAATTCCTCCCAAAACAACAATAGGGAGAGGCAATTCCCAACGCGCAGCCCACAGTGCGCTTCTGAGTTTTGCCCCGGAAAACGGAATACGCGGAATCTTGCCGCCCCGATGCAGCCACAGCGAATAACCCGTAAGTAGAACGATCATAAGCAGTGCAGGCAACACACCCGCAATAAACAGGTCTTGGATCGTGAAGGGTTCACCCACATCGAGTTGCTGCGCAACAATTCCATAAAGGATGAGCGGTACCGATGGCACCAGTAGCAACCCTAAACTGCCGGAGGCCGTAACAAGGCCAAGCGAAAACTTCTCGCTGTAGCCACTCTTCATAAGCGCCGGCAACAGCAGTGCACCCAGCGCAACAATGGTGACACCAGAGGCGCCGGTGAGCGCAGTGAAAACGGCACAGGCTGCAAATCCAACCAGCGCAAGTCCCGAAGGCATCCAGCCCACCAGCGCTTGCATAAGATCAACTAATCGACGCGAAGTGTTGGATTCGGAAAGCAGATAGCCGCTGAACGTAAATAGTGGCAGTGCAACCAGCAAAGGCGTATCGGTAAGGCGGAAGAGCTCAATGGCCACCACCGAAAGATCGACATCTGAGGAATAGAAACCGAGCATAGCGGCGGCGAGAACAACCGCGAATAGTGGAGCGCCCAGCAAGGCAACAACAATAATTAAAATTGCAGCAACCGTAATCACTGGAGCTCTTCCGGCAGATCTTCAGGTTCCTGGTTTTGCTCTTCATTCTTCGCAGGCAGGATCACCGCGTGCAGCACATAGCGCAATGCCATTATTCCAAAACCAACCGGCATCACCAGTGCACATGCCCAGGCGGGCACCTCACCAAACGCCATGGTGCCATATTCCATCTCTTCAATCACAAAGGTGGTGCTAAACCACGCGAAGAGACCGCAGATCAACGCCGTGAACACCGCTGTAAGCCGTGCAGACAAGCGCCGCAAGCCCTCGGGGAGATAGCGTGAGATAACATCCATGCGTATATGGTCGTCTGTACGCGAGGCAACCATGGCGCCAATAAGCGTTACCCAAAGCACGGCGACGCGGACAAAGCCATCACCCCACAGCAAACCGCCGTCAAAGAAATTGCGCGCGACCACCTGCCAGGCCGCAAGAACAATCAATAGGAATAGGATGAGGGCTAATAGACCGGATTCGATCTTTTGCAGAAACCCAATCAGCGAGCGCACAACCGGCTCGCGATCAATTCGTTGCGGCGTTAAGGTTTTGCGCGCGAAACTCAGCAAGTAGATCTTTCACCTTGCTGTACATCTCTGCACTAAGTAGACCTTCACGCACCATCAGCTCATTGGCTTCTTCGCCATATCGGCGCCATTCGGCCGTTTCTTCTGCCGTGGGTACGTCAAACTCAATGCCTTGTTTGCGCAACACAGCTAGCGCTGCTTCATGATCTTTGCGGCTGGTGGAGTTTACTTTGTTTACCGCTGCAGCCAACACTTCGCGCACGATCGCTTTGTCCGCCTCGGGCACTTTCTTGAAGTGCTTATTGCTGACCGCGAGCATGCCGTAGATATAGAGTAGCGGAAGATCAACTGCAGTTTTTAACTGCGTGTGCCATTGCAACGCAAGCGCACCGATAGGAGGAACCGCAGCGCCGTTTATCAATCCAGTTTGCAAACCGGCCAGCACGTCGGTGATTGCGAGCGGGACGGGCGTAATGCCAAAGGCAGCTACGGCCTGGGCTGCAGCAACGTCACCATCTGGAATCCATACTTTTTGGGTACGTGCAAAAGCGACACTTGTACCTTTTTCGAGGCCCATAGCATAGGCAAAACCAACCTCTGCAAATCCGAAGGCGGTAAAGCCATTGGCTTCGAGACCGTCGAGCAGGGTCTGATCAAGTCGTTCACGCACGTAGTCAACTTCGTCAAGATTGCGAAACGTTGTTGTGAGGTTGAACAACTGAATATCTTTGTAATGCGGGATTAGCGGCCCAGTGGTAAGCACTGCGCCATGCAACTGACCAATGCGTATCTTGCGCATCACGGCCTTATCATCACCCATTACGCCGCCAGGATAGAACTTTAGTTTCACGCGCCCATCGGTGCGTTCAGCTATTTCCTTGCCAGACGCTCGCAGCGTGTTCATCCAGCCTGAGCCTTCGGGTGACACAGTGGCGATTTTTAGCGTTACTGCCTGGGCGCTCGCTGAACCCATCAGCAGAGCGAAAACAACAAAGCCAAACAGTCTCTTTCTCTCCATATTTAGGAGTAAGAGAGGTCTAAAAAAATTCATCAGCAGATTCCAGTAATGCACTCGCCTGTTCCTTTGCTATCAGATTAATCAAAGTCAGCCCTTCTACCCGGGCATCTGCATCAATCACTTCATTTAGAAGCGAATCATGCAACTCGCGATCAAACACCAGCCGCGCGTACTGCTGCGCGAAAAATACTTTAGCCGGCAAAAATTTACCTTCTGCCAGGTCAATGGCGCGCTCGAAGTGCGCTCGCCCTACGTCGGGCTTTCCACCCATCGCCGGGGGCAGCAGCGTCTCGAATACACCGAGATAAAGCTCCGGACCGCCGTACTCGTAGGCCGGATTCAATTCTGCAATTCGAGTCATTAATGACTTCACTTTGCCAAGCTCGGCAATGGCGGCCCAGTCTGATGCATTCGCCTGGATCCAACCTGCCCAAGAAGTGCCTAAACCGTAAGCAAGCGGCACGTCTTTATCTTGCAGCGTTGCCACCCAGGCTTCGAAATCTTCGAACTTCCGATCACGGACATCGCAGGCATTCTTAAGGCCTTTGCATGCCGCGAGCAGTGACAGATCAAACGCCTTGTTGGCAAACAATGTTTGCCGTGCCGGATCTGTAACAAAGGCCGTCGCATAATTCGAATTCAGCGAGGCAGCACTTGCCAGCAAATTTGCATCTTGCGGGTCTTCACCTAACAACCCATCAAGCAGCAACAAAAACGCTGGGGCACCATCGCGGACCAAAACCGGGTCTTCGCTGTTAAGAACTACCGCAGAGAGATCATCTGCGAACCCCTGAGTTGCGTTGCTTACCAATGTTGAACAACCAGAGACTATCAGAGCAATGCTGAACATAAGCCCAACGCGTAGCCCAGCCAAAATGCGTCTGATATTTGAGGTTAAGCGACTCGCGCACATAGTTTTTTCGCCGGTTTCTAGCGCCGGCTACCTTACTAGCATTACATCAAACCCGCGTGAGGCCAGAGGGCACCAACACCGCCGATTTAGGGCGTAATAGATGAGGGAGGTTTACCCGCCCGTAGTCACTGCCCGGGTTACCTGGCTATACACATCAGAAAACTCGGGACGCGCTCGATACCCTGGTTCTGCAAATTTTGCCAGCACCTTGCCATCCGGGCTGATCAAGACGATGCCGGGATAGGGAATGCCGTAAAATTTCGAATCGGGTTCGTAATCAACATTACGAATTCCAAAAGCATTGATGTGCTCGCTATTCACGTCTTGCAACAGTGGGTACTTGAGCTCGGCTGTTGTCACAAACTCAGAGAGTTTTTGCTGTGTATCGTAGGTCATGCCTGCAACGTTAACGCCCAGGTTTTCAAATCGATCTTGCCATTCTTTCAGTTGCACGAACTGACGTTTGCAGAAAGGTCACCAATCGGCAGAGCGACTGAAGACCAATAACAATCCTTTATCGCCACTTAGTGAACTAAGGGTTTGTGGCTGGCCAGCATGATCGCTGGCCGCAAGCGCAGGAATTTGACTGCCTGTTGCAGGGCCCCAGGCGCTTGCGAAAGTTTGTTCAGTCGCTTGAGTGTCGGCAACTAAACTCGGCACCGCGGCCTCAGCAGCAGAGGATGAAATGGTCGCAGGCGGTGCAGTACTCGCAGTGCCGTTGGCATCTGTGTCGGCACAGCCCGCGAGCGACGACACTGCCAACAGGGCAGCACCGGCAAACAATCGTCTGTCGAATCGTCGGAAAACAGGACGTTGGGTCATGAAATTTCTCAGCCTTCAAGTCATCTGGCACGTTGATTCTATAACGTGCAGTAGGTCAGGCCAATTCTGACACGATGAGGGCTCGAAAGTTCGCCTTACTGGGTGCGTAAGTTTGTTGCAAAGACACCAATAATTCGGCCGACTCGGCCTCGAGCACACCGCCCAGGCGGGCTTTCCAGTCTGTCCCCGCTAAAGGCGCACGGCGCAATCTCGCCATTGCCAGCCAATCCGCAAGCCGCTGACCAAACCCTGTGAGTTCAAGGTTTAGGCGCTCGAGTTTTGGGGACAACGACCCCGCCCCCGCAAGTGCCCGTAGCTGCACTTCTACGGCCTGATGCCAACGCCTGAGTGCCCTGAGATCTCCAGGCTTCGGAATTGTCCTGCCACTGCTCGCCTGGGTTTTGATCACACTACGAGCGCACTTGCGCGCCTCGCTATACGTGTCTGCGAACCCGTGATCGGCAATCAAACGATTAGCTAGTGCGGAGTGCTCAACAATCCGCCAGCTTGCAGCTTCAAGCTGCAATAAAGTTAGTGCGGCTTGAAGCTGACCTGAAAAATTGTCGCTCGGAACAGACAACAGCCGCGCCACCTTGTTATCCAACGTCTGTAAAGCGCGTTCATCAGCAGCTACAAGCTCGCCTCGCTGCGCCGCCGATACGGCAACATCATCAGCACCCTTCCGCCCCCCCGGCACGGCACTCTGCTCGTCGGCGAAGCTCTGGGCTGAATCCGTCAGCGAGGGCTGCGCGGGTAGCAACTCAAACAGCATGTCGAGTCTACGCGCCCGCTCGGCGATCTCTCGAGTGGTACTTACGGGGGCTAACAGGTCACCAAGTCCTCGCATGCATAGGAGTTCGGCGTACAAAGGTTCGGCACAACTCTGCCCACGCAACCCACGGGTGAGCGAGCCGCCGTAGGAACGAACGTCGCGCAGCAGCTCTCCGGCACGAATCGATGCGCGCAGCGCATCCGCCGTGATCAGCGGAACGATCAATGGGACAGGGGAAGAGCCGTGCATTCTGTGCGCTAAACATCCTTCGGAGCCGGGTGATGCAGATCGACCCGGGGCCCAGGTGAATCAGCTGCCATGACGGGGGTTCAACAGCACCGCGTCAATGACAACAATTTTGACATACTATTTCTTCCAGTGTCGGTTCAGGTAAGCGCCCTATCGCTCGTTCAACGAGCACCGCCGGGCTCGGTGTCCAGGCTAAGGCAGCAAGCGCCGCGCGAGTGTGAGCGCACCCGTTAGGCCAGGCTCTGGATCCAGCATCAACAAGGTGGGAATTTGTTGATTGTATTTTGCATAAGGGCCGCGATCATCAAACCGTCGGCGAAAGTCACTTGCCAGGAAGAAATCTCGCATGCGCGGCAATATCCCACCGGCGAGGTAGACGCCCCCCCGGGCGCCGACGGTCAATGCAAAATTTCCTGCCGCTGTGCCTAGCATGGCGCAGAACAACTCAAGGGTTTTGTGACTGAGCGAATCACCTCCGCCGCTATCAAACGCCAGCGCTGCATCGCTTATGGCCGCAGCAGTTGTGTGCTCAACCGGCGAGCCCCAAAGCTCGCACAGAGCGGCATAAAGATTGGGTAATCCTCTGCCGCTGACCAGTGTCTCGATACTGACCGTTGCAAAAGAGCGCTGCAAAACAGCCAGCAGCTCAAGCTCAAGCGCATCAACCGGCGCAAAGTCAGCATTACCTCCTTCACAGGCAACAACTTGCCAGTCGGTGCGGGTACCCTCAGGCGGCACCAGATAACCCATCCCCAACCCCGTGCCGGGTCCGATCACAGCCCGCACCTCTGAAAGTGCAGGCGAAAGTGTAGGCGTTGATGGACCCACCGCCAGAACAGGCGTCTCTTCGTTAATGGATGCGGCGACCGCATAGAAGTCGTTTACCAACCTCACCGGACAACCCAACCAATCACTAAGCGATGGCTCCGAAAAGTCGAGTACACCATTAGTAAGCCGCCCGGCGCCTTGCAGCACTGGACCCGCCACACCGATCGCAGCTGCACCCACCTCTAGGCCAGACCCTGACTCCGAACCGAGCCTGCGTTGGGCCTCGCGCACCAGCGCCTGCGTATCGCTAAACTCAGCCGTCGACAAAGTAACCGAGGCGAACGGCGGATCGGCCGGAGAGGTTACCCCGGCATCAAAAAGACTAAAGCGCGCGTTCGTACCACCAACGTCGCCCACCAATAGCAGGATCGGGTCGTCGCTCGGATTCGAGTTGGGGTTATTCTTGGCAGGCTGAGTCATGGCAAGCTAACTTATAGATAGAGGAATAAAAATGACAGTAGGCGCAGGCATTGGCATAGCCAACTTCACCTTCGACGACGCCGACGGCTTCTGGCGCTGGGTTGAGCTGTGTGACACCGGCGGTATCGACTCAATTTGGCAGAGCGATCGGTTGGTATCGGGAGACTCAAACCTTGAGTGCATGTCGGTGATGGCCGCGCTTGCCGGCGCCACCAGCCAGGTAAAGTTTGGCATGAACGTCGCAAGTCTGGGCTGGCGCGACCCGGTGCTCACCGCAAAAAGCTGTGCCACCATCGACTACCTGAGCAACGGCCGACTCTTGCCCGCATTCGGCGTGGGCAGCGCACGCTCCAGAGATTTTGTTGGCACAGGCAAACCCACTAAGGGCCGGGGCGTTCGTACCGACGAAGCGTTGCAAATCATGGCCGAACTGTGGTCTAGCGGCAGCTCAAGCTTTAAGGGTGACTACTATCAGCTCGACGACGTGAAGATCGCACCATTGCCAACCCAGGCACACTTGCCACTATGGGTCGGTGGATCAGCCGCCAAGGCCATTGACCGTACCGCTCGTTGGGGTACGGGTTGGCAGGCAGGCATTGAAGCCCCCGAAGAGATCGCGCCCGTAATCAAAGCCATTAAAGAACGCGCACAACAACTGGATCGACACATTGATGAAGACCACTTTGGCGCCGGCTTTGCGTTTCGCTTCGGCGACGCCGACCATCCAGCCGTTACCGGCTATCATAAACTGCTCAGCGAGCGCCTGGGCAAAGACCCAAGCGGATTCCTTGCGACGGGTGATGCGGAGAGTATTTTCGCTTTGCTAAAAGAATTTCATGCCGCCGGCGCGCACAAGTTCATTCTGCGTCCAATGGCTTTTGGCACCGACGATATGATCGAACAGACGCGCCTAATGGTTAACGAACTCTTACCGGCGGTTAGCGAACTAAACGCAAGCGCTTAAGGCCACTAGCCTTTAAGGCTTGCAAGAAAATCAAGCGTTCGCTCGCGCGCACCCGGATCAACGTCGACAACCGCTGCGTTGAAATCGGTGACACCAATATCTCGAAACCGATCTATTTGTCCGCGCAAAAAGTTCTCATCACCCAGCAACGCAATATCTGCAGGACCCGCAGCACCTTCACGGTCAAGCATTGCCCGATAACTAGGGAGCTGGCCGTAGATCGCAAGCGACTCCGCAATGTGCTCTTTGGCTGCGTCTATATTGGTTGTAAGCGCCACCGGCAAACCACCGACTACCGTGGGTTGAGGACGACCTGCCCCATCCGCTGCTTGGGTTAAGGTTTTTACGATGTGGTCTTCCATCGTTTTAGGGCCCACCATCCAGGTGGTGGTGCCATCGGTCATTTCACCAGCAATCTTCAGCATCACCGGGCCAAGGGCTGCGATAACCAGAGGAACCTTCTCCGCACCAGGAATATCTAGCGCAACGCCGGACACTCTGTATTCCTCGCCCGCATAATTTGCAGTTTCGCCGCCAAGTAGCGGTACCAGCACGTTCAGATACTCGCGCATGTGTCGCGCGGGTTTCGCATAGGACATGCCTAACATGTTCTCAATCACCAACTGGTGTGACAGACCAATGCCAAGCGTAAACCGATTACGCGTGGCTGCCCCAGCCGTCACTGCCTGCTGTGCGAGTGCCGTGGGGTGCCGGGGATAAGTGGGAGTGACGGCCGTGCCAACGCGAATATTTGAGGTTTCCCGACCCGCTATCGACAGTGTCGATATAGCATCAAAACCAAAGATATTCGCCATCCAGGCACTCTCAAAGCCCCGGGATTCAAGGTCTTTTACCGTGTCGACCACGTCATCAATTGTCATCTGCGTGCCGTCGGACCCAATCATTACCCCAATCTTCATCACCCTCTCCTCTCTCTTATGTCGTTTGAATCGGTTGTGTCGTTCTTGCCATCACTTTACCCCATCGGTGAGTAACGCTTCCCGCGGGACTGCGCCACCGGCATACTTAATGGCCAAACAAAACCAACACACGGGAATAGATCATGACAACTATTGCAATCCTGGGCGGCACAGGCGACCTCGGTACCGGGCTAGCCATTCGTTGGTCGAAGGCTGGACACAACATCATCATTGGCTCGCGTACCCAAGAGAAGGCAGATGCTGCTCTGGTTGAGCTTAAGAAAATCAGCCCCGACACACCTGCTCAGGCCATGGAAAATGGCGCTGCCGCAAACGCCGGCGAAATAGTTGTGCTAACTGTTCCTTTTGAGCATCAACTATCGACGCTCGAAGCCGTTAAGCCTGCACTCGCTGGCAAGATTCTAATCGACGTTACGGTTCCGCTAATGCCCCCTAAGGTAGGAACCGTGCAAATGCCACCCGCCGGCTCAGCGGGCAAGCAGGCGCAGGACATGCTTGGCGACGATGTGATGGTGGTTACCGCGTTCCAAAACATTGCGGCTCACCTTCTGCAGCAGGATGTGAATATCGAATGCGACGTATTAGTTGCAGGTAACAAGAAAGTTGCTCGCGATACTGTCATCGGACTGGTGGAGCAAGCGGGTATGAACGGCTGGCACGCCGGACCTATCGAAAACTCTGCGGCAGCAGAAGCGCTGACCTCAATACTCATTCAGATCAACCGCAAGCACGACATCTCGCATTCAGGTCTTAAAATTGTTGGTCAAGAAGACCACTAGCTCGTGGCGGAAACAGAACTATCGCTGCACGCCATTGCCGGCGTGCCCATGGTACAACCGGGCGATCACCTCGCAACGGTTGTGCTCACGGCATTGGCAAACGAAGGGGTAGCCCTGGCAGACGGCGATATTCTGGTGCTCGCGCAAAAAATCGTTTCGAAAGCCGAACATCGACAATTCAAGTTGGCTGACATTGAAGCTTCCGAAGAAGCCAAAAGCCTCGCGCTAGAAGTCGACAAAGATCCACGCCTGGTACAACTGATTCTTAACGAATCTCTCGAGGTGCTGCGTAAGAAACCCGGCGTTTTGATCGTGCGCCACAAGTTAGGCTTGGTAGGTGCCAACGCCGGCATTGATCAGTCGAACATCGACCACGGCAGCGCTGAAGAAGCGCTGCTCCTGCCAGCCGACCCTGACGCCTCAGCCGTGCAGTTGGTAGACACCATAAAAACGCGCACAGGAAAACAAACGGGAGTAATCATCGCCGACAGCATGAATCGGCCGTGGCGAATGGGCACCATTGGCGGCGCCATTGGTTGTGCTGGTGTGCACGTTTTAGACGATCATCGCGGCGGCACCGACCTTTACGGGCGCGAACTAAAAGTCACCCTAATCAATCGGGCAGACGCATTGGCCGGCGCTGCCACATTGCTTATGGGTGAGACCACCGAGAAGATTCCGCTGGTGCTGATTCGCGGTATCGCACCCTATCAAGGCAGCGACAGCGCACGCGATATACCCCGCCCGCTCGAAGAAGACATGTTCCGCTAAGGGCCCCTGTAGACGAAGCCTATCAACAACAGATGCCCACCAACTCTCCCAACAACTCTAAAAGCAAAAAGAGCGCACCCTTACTCGCAATCACGGGCGGCGTGGGTGGCGCCAAGTTGGCGCTAGGGCTCGCAAAACTGTGCAACAAGGATGAAGTTGTTTTTGCGGTAAACACCGGCGACGACTTCAATCACCTGGGTCTGCACATCAGTCCAGACATCGACACCCTTACCTACACACTATCTGGCGCAAGCAATACAGAGCTGGGCTGGGGGCGAGCCGGCGAAACCTGGCAGTTTGTGGAAACTCTAGGCGAGCTTGGCGGCGAAGACTGGTTTCGTTTGGGCGATAAAGACATGGCGCTGCACATTCGCCGCCGCGTATTGCTTGAAGAAGGCCAAACGCTCACCGAGGCAACCAACACTATTGCAAAGGCTATGGGCATCTCGCATCAGATTCTGCCCATGTCTAACGACCCGGTTCGCACTGTTGTGCACACCAAAAGCGGCGACGCGCTGCCGTTTCAACATTACTTTGTCCGCGATCGTTGCGCACCCGAAGTGGCTCGCTTCGAATTTTCAGGCATCGACGCCGCCGAACCAAACCCCGCGATAATTCAGGCCCTCAAGAACTCTTCGGGCATCATCATCTGCCCGTCCAATCCTTACGTAAGCGTTGATCCACTGCTGAAACTGCCCGGCATGCGCGAGGCCATAACCGCAAGCGGCGCGCCGGTGATTGCGGTATCGCCCATTGTCAGCGGTATCGCGATCAAGGGGCCGGCTGCAAAAATGATGACAGAGCTTAAAGTGCCGAATACGGCAGCAAGCGTCGCCGCCCACTACGGCGACCTGCTCAGCGGTTTTGTGCTGGATACCCAGGATGCGCAACTCGCAGACGGCATCTCGGTACCCACCCTTACCGCACAAAGCATCATGCGAACCCTTGATGACCGCGTGGAACTGGCTCAAAGTGTTATTAACTTCGTCTCTCAACTTACTAGAGATTAGCCAACGTTATGTGGGCCATAGTCCCGCTCAAATATTTCGATAACGCCAAGTCGCGTTTATCTGATGCGCTGAGTTCAACAGAACGGCAACTGCTCGTGCGCACTATGGCGCGCGATGTTTTGCGCGCGCTCGCTGGCTGCACCTATCTGCAAGGCATTCTCATCAACTCTCGCGAGAGCGAAGTGTCTGATCTGGCAAAAGAGTTTGGCGCTGAAGTGTTTGTAGAACCTGAGGGATCAGACCTTTCGCAAAGTGTCACGCTTGCAGGTGTTTGGCTTAAACAAGAGCGCGCCGCGACGGGCACATTGATAGTGCACGCAGACATACCGCTCGCGACCAGCGCCGATTTCGATGAGTTACTTAAAAACCACAGCGGCATTAGCCTGGTGCCCGATGACGAGGGCATGGGAACCAACTGTATAGTCGCAAGCCCACCCAATCCCATCGACTACCGCTACGACGGCAAGAGCTTTAGGCCGCATCTTGAGGCGGCCAAAAAAGCCGGTTTTGAGCCCCGGGTGTGCGAAATTGCTGGGCTGCAGCTCGATATAGATACGGCAGCAGACCTCCGCAAGCTGCTTGCTGTGGTAAATACCGAACAATCTATAGGCGAAACAGGAACATACTTGGAAACATCGGGTATAGCGCAGCGTCTTGCGACCCCATATAGTGGTGAGTGATCGTTCGTCGGCACCTTGAAACGGGCTTTGTTTTAACGGGACTTGTTTTATTGGAGAGCCGCCGCCATATATAGCCAGTGCCGCCGTAGCGGCTACTAGCAGAGGTCGAAAGAGGTTGGTTATGCCAAACAGCCGTTCAGAAAATCAAACAGATAAGAACGCGAGCAACCTGTCTCTGGACGGAGTTCTAAAGCGTGCGCGCTCTGGCGCGCTGCTGACCACCGCCGAAGCACTTAGCCTGGCAGACGTAACAGACACCAGCGCCCTGGCTGCAACGGCCGCACAACTTCGCGACACCGGCTTTGGCAACACCGTCACTTACTCACGCAAAGCCTTTGTGCCTTTAACGCATCTGTGTCGAGACGTTTGCCACTACTGCACTTTTGCCCAGGTTCCGCGCAAAGTGAAAGCACCCTACCTCACCTTAGATGAGGTACTTGCTACCGCACGCGAAGGCGCAGCACAGGGCTGCAAAGAACTACTGTTCACCCTGGGCGAGAAACCCGAACTGCGTTACAAGGCTGCACGCGACGCACTCGCCGAGATGGGTTTCGAATCTACGCTGCACTACTTAAAAGCCGCCGCCGAATTGGTGTTTAAAGAAACTGGCATGCTGCCGCACTTAAATCCCGGCACCATGACCCCCGAAGAAATCGAATGGCTGCGTCCGGTATCGCCGTCGATGGGCATCATGATCGAGTCCACCTCCGATCGCTTGACCGAAAAAGGCATGCCGCACTACGGCTCGCCCGACAAAATTCCCGCCGTGCGCCTGCAAACGCTAGACGATGCAGGTGCGGCGAAGGTGCCATTCACCACCGGCATTCTGATTGGCATTGGCGAAACCAGAACGGAACGCATTGAAAGCCTGCTCGCAATCCGCGAGATTCACGAACGTCACGGCCACGTGCAGGAAATCATCGTTCAAAATTTCCGCGCCAAGCCAGAAACCTTAATGGCGCAGTCACCCGAACCCGATCTCAATGACCTGCTGTGGACCATTGCCATTGCGCGGATCATCTTCGGCAGTGAGATGAGCATTCAGGCGCCACCTAACTTGAGCCCAGGCGTGTTACCGCAGCTGGTGAACGCAGGCATCAACGACTGGGGCGGCGTTTCGCCCATCACGCCAGACTTTGTTAACCCAGAAGCCCCCTGGCCGCATCTGGAAGAGTTGCGCCGCGAAACGGGCAACGCCGGCAAGGCGCTGCACGAACGACTGACGATTTACCCGCGATATGCGAACGACCTCGACACCTGGGTGGCTCCAGAGATGCACGAAGGCATGCTCGAAGCCATCGACGCCAGCGGTTGGCCGCGGCTCGACGACTGGTGTCCTGGCGATCACATCGATCCACCCAAGCATGATCTTGAGCTGATCGACAAAGAGCCAAGGTTTGTCACAACTGCCGTCGCCGCTGTGCTCGACAAGTCAGATAAAGGCGAGGGATTTACCGAAGACGATCTGGTGACCCTCTTCAACGCCCGCGAAGATGACTTCTCTGCAGTAGTGCAAAAAGCCAACAGCCTGCGCAAGACCACCAACGGCGACGTGGTGAGCTTTGTGGTTAACCGCAACATCAACTACACCAACATCTGCTATTTCAAATGCCAGTTCTGCGCGTTCTCGAAAGGCAAGCTGAGCGAAAATCTGCGCGGCAAGCCTTATGACCTTACCGACGAAGAGATTGGCCGGCGCGTCACCGAGGCCTGGGAACGTGGCGGTACTGAGGTGTGCATGCAGGGCGGCATACACCCCGAGTACACCGGGGACACCTATCTCAACATCGTGCGGGTAATCAAAGAAGCCCAGCCCGACATGCACGTGCATGCTTTTTCACCGCTGGAAGTCTGGCAGGGCGCCGCTACTCTGGGGCTCGATCTGCACAGCTATCTGCGCAAGGTAAAAGAAGCCGGGCTCGACACCCTGCCCGGCACCGCCGCTGAGATTCTCGACGACGAAGTGCGGCAGATTATTTGTGAAGACAAGATCAACACCGCACAGTGGCTGGAAGTAATGAAAGCCGCTCACGAAGTGGGATTTAAAACCACCGCAACCGTAATGTACGGTCACGTCGAAAAGCCTTATCACTGGGCTCGACACTTGCTGCGCATACGCGAGTTGCAGGCCGAGACCGGCGGCTTTACCGAGTTTGTTCCTTTGCCATTTGTGCATATGGAAGCGCCAATGTATTTGAAGGGCAAAGCACGCAAAGGCCCCACCTTCCGCGAAGCCATTCTTATGCACTCCGTCGCGCGCATCGCCTTTCACGGCCTCATCGATAACATCCAGGCGAGCTGGGTAAAGATGGGGCACGAGGGCGTGATGGCGTGCCTGAATGCAGGCTGCAACGATCTGGGTGGATCGTTAATGAACGAGAGCATCACGCGCGCAGCAGGATCTGCCCACGGGCAGGAAACCTCACCGCAGCAGATGCACGCGATGATTCAGGCATCACAACGAACAGCGCGCCAGCGCACCACGCTGTACGCTGACGCAACCCAAGAACGTATCGACACCGGTTTAGCCGCAGGCGAGCTCATCGAGATCGTTAACACCGCGCCGGTGAAACGCGAGAAGAAACGCAAAGGACCGCTGTTAAAACCCGGCCTCGACGGCGGATCACTGATCGCAACCGAGAGCAACGCTCGGGCGTAAGCGCCCGATCATAACCACCAACGGTGCGAGCACCGCTACTCCGAGCAGCAGCGACACGCCTGCAAGCAACCACAGCGTGGTATGCATGCCGTACAGATCGAACCCATAGCCAAGTATGGGGCCCGTGATCACATAAGCCCCACGAAACCCAAAGCTCGCCAGCGAATTAGCGGTTGCACGATACTCACCGGGCACGCGCTCGTTAAAGGCGTTGCGCAACACCGCAAGCCCAATACCGCGCGCTGCAAAAAACAGACTGGTTATGGCGATACCGCCAATTAATCCCAGTTCCGCCAATCCAATGTAGCCCACTACCGGTGCAGACGCGATGAAGATCAGAAGCGTACGCGCGCCCAGACGCTCTTCGAGTTCATGCGCCCACTGGCCGGATGCGCCCGCAATCAACGCAAGCCCGCCCCACAGGTAACCAAAGTGAACCAACCCAAGCCCCTGATCTTGCCAGAGCTTTTGCACCAGCCACACCGAGTAAAAGGTGCTTAGCGACCAAAGCGATAACGCTATAAAGATTTGCCGCACCAGCGCATCGTCGCCCACCACGTGACGCAAGATACTCAACATGTTGCCGCCGTAGTTGCCGCGCGCAAGGCGTTCACCCGGAGGCTCAACCAACGCAAGCGCGATAAACACCGGCACCCAGCCCACCACCGCCTGAGTCCAGGCCGCGTATTGCAGGCCCCACAGCACGGCGAACGAACAGCACAACGAGGCGATACCTTCAGAATAGTTGC
>CAZFIA010000055.1:0-23155 GCA_964519335.1 uncultured Pseudomonadales bacterium | reverse complement strand
CTCATCGAAACCGTGTTCGATACCCTGAATGCGAAAGCCGCTGTGGTTGGCTGCCATCAGGCTCAGGAATCGGCAGGCCGTGCCGTCCCCCTTATGATCTCTGGCACCATCACCGATGCCAGCGGCCGAACCTTGTCCGGACAAACCGTAGACGCGTTCTTTGAATCCATAAGTCACGCACAACCCTTATTGGTTGGACTTAACTGCGCACTGGGCGCCGCTCAACTAAGGCCTTATGTAGAAACGTTGTCTCGCATCGCTAACACTTACGTTAGCGTTCACCCAAACGCGGGCCTTCCCAACGAGTTTGGTGGTTACGATGAAACCCCAGAGACCATGGCCGAGGTGCTCGACGAATTTGCAGCCTCCGGATTTTTGAACCTTGTTGGCGGTTGTTGCGGTACTCAGCCTCCGCATATTGCCGCTATTGCCGAGGTAGCAAGCCGCCATCAGCCCCGCGCTATTCCGGCACCGCAGAATCGTCTGGCCCTGTCTGGTCTTGAGCCTCTTTACGTTGACGATAGCTCCTTGTTTGTGAACGTCGGCGAGCGCACCAACGTAACCGGATCGGCGAAGTTTGCCCGACTGATTCGCGAAGAGAATTTCACCGAAGCGTTAGAGGTTGCCCAGCAACAGGTTGCCAATGGCGCACAGATCATAGACATCAACATGGACGAAGGCATGCTCGACAGCCTGGACGCCATGCAAAAATTTCTGCACCTGATTGCTGCAGAACCTGAAATAGCGCGCGTGCCCATAATGCTTGATTCAAGCAAATGGGAGATCATCGAGGCTGGCCTTAAGTGTGTACAGGGTAAGGCTGTAGTTAACAGCATCAGCCTGAAAGAGGGCGAGGAAGAATTTCTTGAGCGCGCGCGCCTGTGCAGACAATACGGGGCCGCCGTCATCGTTATGGCTTTTGATACCAAAGGCCAGGCAGACTCTTACGAGCGCAAGATCGAAATCTGCGAGCGCTCCTACCGATTGCTGGTAGATGAGGTGGGCTTCAACCCACGCGACATCATCTTTGATCCCAATATTTTTGCCATCGCCACTGGTATTGAGGAACACAACAACTACGCCGTCGACTTTATAGAAGCCACCCGGTGGATTCGCGAAAACCTGCCTGGCGCAGGCATATCTGGCGGTGTGTCGAACGTCTCTTTTTCGTTTCGAGGCAACAATGGCGTACGCGAAGCCATTCATGCCGTCTTTCTATACCACGCAATCAAAGCTGGTTTGAGCATGGGCATAGTGAACGCCGGCCAGCTCGCAATTTACGAGGATATACCCAAAGAGCTGCGCGACGCCGTGGAAGACGTGGTACTAAATCGCCGCGAAGACAGCACAGAGAGACTTCTGGAGCTCGCCGACAAATATTCAGCCAGCGGAGCCAAGGCAGCAGCAGAAGACGACAGCTGGCGCGAATTGCCAGTCACTGAGCGCTTGTCCCATGCACTGGTTAAGGGCATCAACAAATTTATTGTCGAAGACACCGAAGAAGCGAGACTAGAGGCCGATCGCCCTATCTCTGTTATCGAAGGCCCGCTCATGGACGGCATGAACGTGGTGGGCGATCTGTTCGGAAGCGGCAAGATGTTTTTGCCGCAGGTGGTAAAGAGCGCGCGCGTGATGAAACAGGCGGTCGCTCATTTGATTCCATTTATCGAAGCAGAAAAATCCGAAGGCTCTAAAGCCAAGGGCAAGATCGTGATGGCCACCGTCAAAGGCGACGTCCACGATATTGGTAAGAACATCGTTGGTGTCGTGTTGCAGTGCAACAACTATGAGATCGTTGATCTTGGTGTCATGGTTCCTGCGGAGAAAATCCTGCAGGCCGCTATCGACGAACAAGCCGACGTCATAGGATTGTCTGGTTTGATCACGCCATCACTCGATGAAATGGTCCACGTTGCGAGCGAGATGGAACGCACAGGCTTGACGCTGCCGTTATTGATAGGTGGCGCCACCACATCGAAAGCACATACAGCATTGAAAATTGAGCCCGCTTATCCATCAGGTTCAGTGACCTATGTCACGGACGCCTCGCGCGGAGTAAGTACCGCTTCGAGCTTATTGTCTGATGAACTCAAAGAAGCCTATATGGCAGAAACTCGACTCGATTACGCCGCCGTTCGCGAGCGCATCTCCAATCGTAAATCAGTGCAGATTCTGCCCTTCCCTAAAGCTCGAGCAGAAGCCGCGACAATAAGTGAATGGCACGCTCCTCGCCCTAACAAGTTGGGCGTCACCGCTCTGGATGACATTGATCTGCGAGAGCTTGTGCCGTTTCTCGACTGGACGCCATTCTTTATGACCTGGGAACTCGCTGGCAAGTACCCGCGCATACTTGAAGACGAAGTGGTTGGCGAAGCCGCCACCTCTCTGTTTGCCGACGCGCAAGAAATGCTTGGCAAAATTATCGACGAGGGCTGGCTGCGCGCCTCCGCTCGAGTAGGCCTGTGGCCCGCAAACCGGCAAGGTTGCGATGACGTAGTGCTCTACACAAACGACAAGCGCGACGAAGAGCTCTGCACGCTCAATCACCTGCGCCAACAGGCTAAGAAAGGCGCTGCGGGTCCGCACTATTCTCTCGCGGACTTTGTAGCACCAAGTCCTCTTGAAGATTACGTCGGCGGCTTTGCTGTAACCGCAGGACTAGGTATCGAAGAAGCCCTTAAACAGTTTGAGAACGACGACTATCAAGAAATCATGCTGAAGGCACTGGCGGACCGTCTCGCCGAGGCCGCTGCTGAGTATTTACACCACAAGGTGCGAACAGACCTCTGGGGTTACGCTCAAGATGAGACGCTCGATAACGACGCGATGATTCGCGAACGCTATCAGGGAATTCGCCCGGCACCGGGTTACCCGGCCTGCCCCGATCACACGGAGAAAGCGAAGCTGTTTGAACTACTGGATGCCACCGCTACAGGGCTCGAGCTGACCGATTCCTTCGCCATGCTGCCTGCCGCCGCTGTCTCTGGTTGGTACTTTGCCCATCCAGACAGCCGCTACTTTGGTGTTGGCAAGATCGGTAACGACCAGGTGGAAGACTACGCCGCGCGCAAGGGCTGGAGCATGGATACAGCCCAGCGCTGGCTACGCCCAAACCTGGCAGAAGTATAGAGCGCTTAGAACTGCGGCGACCAACCTGAAATAGTAACCACGGCCACCGCAACCAGCGCGGTAAACACCAGCAAGATCACCTTAAGATCAGCAGATTGATCTGCCTTCTCTTCTGCTGACATATGAGAATCAGTCGCAGAATCTATGACGTGATCTACGGAAGTGTGGGCAGTATCGTTCGAAGAGTGGCCGGTACTCATGGCGCGTAATTCCTTCGCAGTCCAGGGGGTTTATTTTTTATTGGTATGCATTCAAGTGCGCAAGCAATTCTACAGAATTCCCGGCGGTGCATAAACTGGCTTGGTCACAAATCTAGTCACAGATTCAGCAACCGTCTCGATTTCGGCCAGCTCGATTTCGCGGAGCGCTTTTTAAAGCGTCACTAGCCCCCGTCCCACCATTTGGCCGGCGAGAATCTTGTCGAGCTGTGCTGACAAATCATCGAGCGTGATCTCCGTCACCAACGAATCTAGATCCTCTAGCTGCCACTCGCTTGCCAACTTGCCCCACATGGCCGCTTTTTCTGCGATGGGGAGCTCCACTGAATCGACGCCGAGCAGGTTCACGTTGCGCAGGATAAAGGGCAGCACCGTGGCGCCAGGCAGCGCAGGCGATGACACCAGGCCGCACGCGGCGAGCGATCCGCCGTAGCGCAGCGCCTTGAGACCACAAACGAGGATGTCTCCGCCAACGGTATCGACAACGCCGCCCCAGCGTTCGGCCAGAAGCGGCTTATCCACCCCTTCCGCAGCTTCTTCGCGGCTGAGGAAAGAGGTTGCACCCAAAGATTGCAGCAAGGTATGCGCCTCACTCTTGGAGGTAACTGCTGCAACCTCATAGCCAAGTTTTGCGAGCAGCATAACCGCCACACTACCAACACCACCGCTGGCGCCAGTAACTAAAACCGGGCCGCTCTCGGGCGTTACCCCGGCAGATTGCAGCTTGTTAACGCACAACGCCGCCGTAAAGCCTGCCGTTCCAAGTATCATGGAGTCTCGCAACCTAAGCCCATCAGGACGCGATGCCACCCAGCTTGCAGGCACCCGAATGCGTTGCCCGTAACCACCCCAGGTGCCCATACCCAAATCAAAGCCAATCACAATAACTTCGTCACCCGGCGCAAAGTCCGGACTGTCCGATTCGACAACCAAACCGGCAGCATCAATACCCGGGGTGTGTGGAAACTTTCGAGTAACTCCAGGATTACCGGTCGCCGAAAGCGCGTCTTTGTAATTGAGCGAAGAGAATCTGACGTCGATCAGTACATCGCCTGCTGGCAAATCATCCGTATCGAGCTCAACCACAGAGCGGCTGTAGTTCTTCTTGTCGTCGCGCTCAACGCGAAATGCTGTGTAGCGAGCCATAGACCTCTACTCCTTTTGTTCCCTATCTTAGGGCGTACGTTTGAGCCAACTGTTAAAGCCTTGCCCGGCTTGTTGCCAGGCACTACTCAACCCGCGATTGATAGATCCGCCGATACCGCCAAGCAATCGCTCCAAAGGTTTCTTCTGCACGGCCCAACGCAACAGATAGACCTCACGATCGGTTGCGCATTCTGCCAGGTAGCTATCAGAGGTTATTAGGCGGTCGACGAGCTTTACGTCTATCGCTCGCTGACCGTACCACGCCTCGCCCGTCGCTACTTGCTTTATGTCTACCACATCTCGATTTGCCACGACGTGCTCCTGAAAGAGCTTATGAATGTCTTCAATTTGTTCCGTGAACTTCTCGCGCCCTTCGTCAGTGTTTTCGCCGAGCATAGTCAAGGTGCGTTTGTGTTCTCCTGCCGTAATAAGCTCAACATCTACGTCGTGTTTCTTAAGTAGCCTATGGACGTTAGGCACTTGCGCCACAACTCCGATCGATCCAACCACGGCAAAGGGCGCCGCGAGAATCTTGTCGGCAACCGCTGCCATCATGTAGCCTCCGCTGGCCGCCACTTTATCGATAGTGGCAGTCAGCGGAATGTTCTTCTGACGAATACGCTGTAACTGAGACGCGGCCAAACCGTAGGCGTGCACAACACCGCCTGGTGACTCTAGGCGCACGACTATCTCGTCAGAAGGCGTAGCCACCGTAAGCACGCTGGTGACCTCTTGACGGAGCTGGTCGAGAGCAGACGCCTGCAAGTCGCCTACAAAGTTCAAGACATAGACGTTGCCCGGCTCGTCATCGCTGTCTTCTGTTGTAGTTTCTGATTCAGTTTCAGGTTCCGAGAGGTTCCCGGCTGCTATTTCTGGAGGGGATTTTTGCGGTTGTTTTTGTGCCAGTTTTTCCGCCTGCTTGGCCGCTTTCTGCGCTTCTTTGTGTGCAGCCTTGGCCGCCTTGGCATCCGCTTTGCGCTTTTTCTTTTCTTCCGCTTCGCGGGTTTTGGCCAGAAGTTTCTGTTCCTCTGGAGACACCACAGCCCCTTCGAGAGCCGCTTTCAGGTCATCAAGTTCGCGATTTAAGTGTTTCACCTCCAAAACACCCTGAGCGCTTTCTTGGCCACTTCGGCGCGTAGCATTAGCAAAGACGAACCCAAGCACCACCATGATTGCCACCACAATGGTGACGGCGCGAGCTAGAAAGCCCAGATATTCGAACAAAAACTCCATAACACTCCGAGCGCCGCAAGGCGTACTGATCAGAACCCCGCAGGATACCTTAGCCGCCCTCACCGCGCCCACTGTGCCCAGAGTTCCGTGGCGACTTGAGTCTCCAGGGGAGCCCTGTGTAGAGTGCGCGCAATGAGCTCATCCAGCACTACCTCTGCCCCACCGACCCTGGGCCCGGGCGACGTCCCAGCGGACCTAAAGGATCTCGGCGACGAACTACGCCGCAGATTCTATGCGCCAGCGGCCGCTGGGGAGGATTTGTGCATGGATCTCGACACCAACGTAAGCGTCTTGATTCGCTTACGAATTAAAAGTGACCAACTGGCGCTGTCATTTCACGATCGCGACGTTGCAGACAAACCGGACCACGCCGACGCCAGGGCAGACGTGCGATTCTATTTTACCAGTCCAGCCACCGGCCGTGCTTTGCTTTTAGGTGAAGACAACGCGATTGACGCCTTCATGCGCGGTGATTTCCGATCCGACGGTTATCTGATGCTGGCATTTACATTGATGGCCCTATTCAACTCAACCAGCCTGCCACCAACGCCTAACGACTGACGCCGCGCAAACTAGCCTTGCTCGTCGAGAAACTCATCAATCAGCCACCGCGAAATGGCCGTTTTTGGCGGCATATTGGGCAAGTCTTCTTTCTTGAAGAATCGCGCTTCCGCGATCTCACCTTCCTGACAGACAATCTCCCCACCCGCGTAATGACAATGAAACCCAAGCATCAACGAGTTTGGAAACGGCCAGCTTTGAGATCCGCGATAGGTAAGGTCCTTAACGTCGAGTCCAACCTCTTCTTTGATCTCACGATGTACCGTCTGCTCAATAGATTCGCCGGGCTCGACAAATCCTGCGAGCGTCGAGAACATGCCATTCGGCCACATCGCGTTGCGCGCCAGCAGCATCTCATCGTCTCGACGAATCAGCACGATGATGCTCGGCGATATTCGTGGGTAGCTGATCAATCCACAGCTATTGCAGTGCTTGGCGCGATCGGTTGCATGATCAACCATCTTTTCGCCGCAACGACCGCAAAACTGATGCTCGAAATGCCACGCGATAGTCTGCTGGGCCCGGCCCGCCAGATAGAAAACATGCGGGGACGTCTTACCCAACCAACCTCGCAGATCAGTCGCTGATTGGCCCTCTCCTGGTTTACCCTCGGCGTACACCGCGTACGCCGGTCCACCCTCATGCTGGCCCATATAGAGCTGGCATTTGACGTCGACATCCAGCCAGCGAAATTCGCCGTCGTTTAAAGGCCGCGGCATGCCCGCTTCAACCACGCCAACGATCTCCCGACCCATAAACAGAAAATAGCTGGCCTTATCGGGATCAGCGTTTTCGGGGGGCATTACCAGCGATTCGAAACCATCCGGATCATGGGGCCACATAATTCTATCTCCTGAACCTAACGCTCATTTAATGCCTCAAAGTTTACGGTAAGATCGGCGGCGTGCGAATAACAATAAAAAGCTGAGTGGTGAAACTCATGACAAACGGACAAACCAGCGGCAATTCTTCCTACCAGAGCACCGTCGGCGCTTATTGGGAGAACTTCCTGGGCCAGGCCCCAGACTGGTACAAATCCACCATTTTGTTCTTCCTGTTTGCGAATCCAATTCTTCTTGCGGTGGCGGGCCCCTTTGTTACGGGTTGGTGCGTGGTCATCGAATTCATCTTTACTCTGGCCATGGCTTTGCGTTGTTACCCCCTGCAACCGGGCGGCCTGATCGCGCTTGAAGCCATAGTGATAGGGCTGAGTTCTACCGGCACAGTAGAACACGAAATATTCGACAAATTTTCCGTGATTCTGCTTCTCATGTTCATGGTGGCAGGCATCTACTTTATGCGCGAGCTGCTGCTATTTACGTTCACCAAGATCTTACTAGGCGTACGTTCCAAGGCGGCTATCTCTTTCTTGTTCTGTTTTGTGTCGGCGGTACTCTCTGCTTTCCTCGACGCCCTTACCGTTACGGCCGTTATTATCTCTGTTGCCGTTGGCTTCTATTCGGTCTATCACCGGGTCGCCTCCGGCAAGCACTATCAGGAAGAACACGACCACGCCACCGACGAAGAAATTCAGGAGATTCGTCGGGATGACCTCGAGAATTTTCGAGGCTTCCTTCGCAACCTGCTAATGCATGGCGCAGTAGGCACCGCCCTTGGCGGTGTTTGCACCACGGTTGGCGAACCACAAAACCTGCTAATTGCCGGCAAGATGGGTTGGGATTTTATGGAGTTCTTCCAACGAATGGCGCCGGTCACCATTCCGGTTCTGGGCGTTGGCCTTGCGACCTGCCTGCTGCTCGAGTTTGTTAAGAAGTTTGGTTATGGCGAAAAGCTGCCTGAGAACGTCAGAGAAATCCTGGAGGAATTTGATCAGGAAGAATCGGAAAAACGCACCAAACGCGAAACTGCTCGTCTGGTTTGGCAGGCAATCGCAGCCATTGTGCTGGTGGTTGCACTGGCTAATCACTGGGCAGAGGTCGGACTGATTGGTCTGATGGTCATTGTCATTCAGACCGCGTTTAACGGCGTGATCGAAGAACATCAGATTGGTCACGCGTTTGAAGAAGCACTACCTTTTACGGCACTACTGGTGGTCTTCTTTGCCATCGTTGCCGTTATTCACGACCAGCATCTGTTCTCACCAGTCATAGACTACGTTTTAAAACTACCTGCCGAGTCGCAGCCCGGTATGTTCTATATCGCTAACGGTGTTCTGTCAGCGATCAGCGACAACGTGTTTGTTGCCACCGTCTACATCAACGAAGTTGCGGCAGCGTTCGCCGACGGCACTATCACCCGTGATCAATTCGACAAGCTCGGCATTGCAATCAACACCGGCACCAACATTCCAAGCGTTGCAACACCCAACGGTCAGGCCGCCTTTCTGTTCCTCTTAACCTCTTCGGTTGCGCCACTGGTTCGATTGTCTTATGGCCGCATGGTGTGGATGGCTCTGCCCTATACAGTGGCCATGGGGATCACAGGTTACCTCTGCGTGCAGTTCATTCTGTAACTCTTTAAGTCACTCCTTCTTGAGAGGCGGTAGAGGGCTCAGTACGCCAAAGTGCTTTGGTGCCGTTCGCCTCTTCTAGTCTATCCAGAAGTTTTTCATGGGCCGCAAGCTCAGATACGTTCGCCAGGATGATCGGTAACTCCGGTCGCTCTACCTGACGACGGTCCAAGGTCGCAGCCGCCTGCTCGCTTACATCGGAAACCTCAGCGGCGAAGAGCGCCGTCTGCCCACCGGTCATCAACAAAAATACATCTGCCAATATTTCTGCATCCAGCAGCGCGCCGTGCAGCGTGCGGGCCGAATTATCAACGCCATAACGACGACAAAGCGCATCCAGAGTATTGCTTTGCCCAGGGTGCTTGTGTCGAGCCATCGACAGTGAATCAATCACCTCACACACCGCTTCCAGCTTTCTTATTTTCGACTTAACCAGACGAAGCTCGTTGTTCAGAAAGCCAATGTCGAACGCTGCATTGTGAATGATTAACTCAGCACCGCTCGCGTATTCCAGAAAGTCTGCAGCAACATCTGCAAACACGGGCTTATCACTCAAGAACTCAGAGGTAATCCCATGAACCTCCTGAGCACCTGCATCAATCGCGCGCTCCGGATTGATGTATTGGTGGTAATGATTGCCCGTCAGGCGTCGACCAACTATTTCAACTGCGCCAATCTCGATGATGCGATGACCGGCCTTGGGTTCAAGACCTGTAGTTTCCGTATCTAGAACAACCTGGCGCATCAGCGAGACGCGAGCATAGCGTCGATGGCCAGGTTCGCCCCTTCGTCAACGGCTTCATTGTCCGGATGGCCGCTGTGGCCTTTTACCCAAAACCAGCTAACGTGCCGCTGGTTCACAGCGGCATCCAATCGTTGCCACAAATCCTGATTTTTTACCGGTTTGCGGGCCGCTGTTTTCCAACCATTGCGTTTCCAGCCGGCAATCCATTGGGTAATTCCCTGCCGCACATATTGGGAGTCCGTCGTTAGATGCACATAACAACCTTCCGCAAGCGCTCCCAGCCCCTCTATGGCCGCAAGCAATTCCATCCGATTGTTTGTGGTATCCGCCTCTGCTCCGTTAATCATGGCATCGCCCGCATCGGTACGTATTAACGCAGCCCAACCTCCTGGCCCTGGGTTGCCACGACAGGCACCGTCGGTAAATACCACCACGGGGTTTTCCGGCTGCTCGCCAGTTGGACCCGCTTGCGATTCACTCATAATCTCTTCTCGGCTGGAATGTGGGCTGGACTATCAATTCCTGAGCAGCAAGGTTAGGGAAGCTTGCGCCGACTATCTACAAGTTTGGGGTACGCGGTGCCCGCCAGGGCAACACGGCGCCGAGGTACGGATTGCCAATCAGGACGTATCGACAAAGACTTCTTACGCACGTGCGCCAAAAAGACATTACCAATGGGTAAGGCCATGCGGTGCATCATTGCGCGTGGGGCGTCCCAACGAGGCGCATCGAACTGTTCGAGTCTAAAGGGGGGCCGGTACAACAGATGCTCCGTGGCAACCATCGATTCAAAACCAAGCACATCGAGCCAGTCACCCAATCGGACGGCGTTCACGTAGTCAGAAGGCACAGACGCAAGGGCTCTGCAGCACGAAAATAGTCCCAGCTTATTGAAAGCACAGATCACCATTTGACCGCCCGGCTTTAGCACCCGGGCCGCCTCCCGCAGGGCAGCCCGTGGATCGCTTGCGAGTTCAAGGGTGTGATGCAGCACCAGAGCATCAATGCAGTTGTTGCGCAGAGGTAACTCACCGAGCTGGCAGCTTATAGGCGACATATCGTCCGCGTCAGCCCGCTTAAGCTCAGCATCGCTAACGCCAGAAGGCGCGACAAAAACTCGGTGCCGCACCATAGACCGACGACTAAGGCAGGCTGTTCCAGCGCTTACGCCCGCCCACAGCAGCGTATCGCCATGCATTCGGCGGACCGCAGAACTCAGCAGCCGATTCTCCTCCGTGAGCACGGTCTGACCGAGGGTCGAGCTGAGCCAACTGTTGTCCTGAGGCCTCAAGGACACCCCCCTGCCTTCGCTCTGGCAACCCGCAGCTCAGACCGAAGAAAGGTGAGTCCTTTGATTGCACTGAGCAGCTGTTTTGCGCAAAGTGCCGGAATTAGCAGTGTCCACATAAAGACGCACCTTGTTTCTTTTATCACCGGATCTATTACCGAATCCAATGCCCTACCAGACGGAAGATACCGCTCTGCCCATGCTTATTCCAATCGACGGCCGCCCAAAAAAGACCACAGGTTCGCACAGGGCGACCTGGGTGTGCGCTTTCTTGACATATCTGCTCGGTGCCTCCTCCATCCTCCTGACGCCGCTCTACGGACCCGCTGCCGCCGCGATGGACCGCACGGGTCCGAGACTAAGTAGCCAGCGGGTGCCCTTCCATAGCGACATGCCGCCCCCAAGCTACCCGGTAGTCAACATTCGCCGCCAGCCCCTGGAAACCGGCAAGGAGCCGCTATGGCCGCTGGTCCGAGAAGCGCTGCAGCTCGATCCGCGTCTGGATAACGACCGGGTCCAGCAAGAACTGGCCTGGTTGCGCAAGCATCCAGATTTTGTCCAGCGCCTGGCACCGCGCATGAAGCGTTACGCACCCTACATATTTCGCGAACTGGATCGGCGCAAAATGCCTGGTGAACTCCTGTTTCTGGCTATGATCGAGAGCGCCCTCGATCCGTTTGCCTTTTCGCCCGGTGGAGCCGCCGGACTTTGGCAGTTCATGCCCGCCACCGGCGAACGCTTTGGTCTCAAAATCGACTGGTGGGCTGACGAGCGCCGTGATCCGGTATTGGCCACCCGGGCCGCACTCGATTATCTCGAATTGCTGTACCGCAGATTCGACAGCTGGGAGCTGGCGATAGCAGCTTACAACGCTGGCGAAGGCCGGATCAGCCGCGCCGTACGCAAAGCGGGCAGCAGAGATTTTTCTGACCTGCAGATCCCACAGGAAACGGCGGGTTATCTACCTCGGTTACTCGCTTTCGCGGAGGTCTTTAATCACCCCGAAACTTATGGATTGCGCCTACCCTTTGTCAGCGCCCGGGTCGCCCAACGCGTCATAGAGACCGGCAGTCAGCTCGATCTGAGTCAGGCCGCAAAGGCGCTTAATGTGCCGCTGGATGACCTTTACGACTGGAACCCGGCGCTGAATCAGTGGGCAACTCATCCGCGCGGTCCACATCGCTTGTTGGTGGGCAAAACTCGCGGCGACCCGCAGCTACGAGTGGACGAGATAGCAGCGCAAGATCGATTGAGCTGGCAGCGCCATTCCGTCACTCAGGGTGAGACCTTGAGCGATCTAGCCGAGCACTATCACACAGATGTTGCCGCAATCGTGCGAGCGAACAAGCTGAGCTCGAAGGTTATCCACTCCGGCGAGTCGCTATTGATCCCCACCGGGAAAGTCTCAGCGTTTGGTGCACTGCCAGCGCGTCGACACGGTGTAGGTAAGAAAATCTACCGAGTGGTTAGGGGCGATTCATTGTGGAAGATTGCAAAACGATTTGGGGTCACGAGTCGCGAGCTACAGCGCCTGAACGACATCGAAACTAAAGAGCGTTTAAGCGTCGGCGCCCAGCTCATCATCCCTACGCCCCCCGAGGATGTCGTTAAACAAATTAATTATCGCGTCCGCGCCGGCGATTCCCTGTCGCGGATCGCACAGAAATTTAATGTAACAACTGCACAAATATTAGGCTGGAACCAGCTCAATCTGGCAAAGTATCTACACCCTGGTCAGAAGTTACGCCTTTATGTGGACCTTACAGTCGCAAACTAGTTTTTCAAGAACCGTTCCTCTCTACACGATTGCGGTAGTTGCAAGCTTGAGTCTCAGCGCCTGCAGCCCGTTGTTTCCTCCAGAGGACGAAGCTGCGATCGCAACCGAGACCGCGAATACGCCTGCTGTTAACGGTGTCCAAAGCAACGCTGTTACGCCCAGTACCATCGGTAACAGCACGACCAGCGACATAGCCAGCCCCGAAATTACGCCGGACGTTACTCCAGAACTGGAGGTGCTACGCCCTTACCTAAGGGGCAACGCACAGTTTGGCTGGCAGCCGGGGCAGGTCGGTCGCCCCGAAGAATTTTGGAACAGACGGATTGATCACCTGCCCGTTAATCCTGAATCCAGTGCCGTTACAACCTACCTCTCCCACGTTAGCCTCAATGACAAAGAAGATCCGAACAGTGGTGAGTTCGTTGCTCAATTTGATTTTGGTACAAAAGCCGACGGCAACAACTATTCAATCCATATTCTGGAATCGGATGCGAACACGCCGCGCTATGACTTCACACCGCGCCAGCGCGGCAACGGCTTTTCAGAAGACGAGTTCTGGATACCACATTGCGATCGAATTGCGATGCCGGTGCCGGAGAATGGTCGCTTGCAGGGCGAAGCAGATTACCAATGCAACGGTGGAGGCGACTGCCACCTATACGTGGTAGCAAGTCACGAGGGCCGTATCTACGAACAATGGCGAGCGGACAATCCCGGCCCGAACAGACGCAAATACGCGGGCGGTTGTACAACCGTGTGGGATCTATCCGAGCCCCAACACAAAAACCTGCGCGGGCTGTCATGCGCCTCAGGCAATGCGTCTGGAATACCTTACATCCCATTGCTCATTACACCCGGAGAAATCAAAGCCGGTGTGATTCGCCACGGCATTGCGTTCACATTGCCCAATGGTTGGGTGGAACGCGACACCTATGCCCGGCCGGCGACCCACAACCCGCTGGTTTCCTCGCGCTGGGGAAAACACCTGCCCGCCCCCGGACAACCCATGCGCTACGGTTCGCACTTTCGGCTTAGCAAAGAGTTCCAAATCTCGCCCGAGTGGCCGCCTGCCCTCAAGGTCATATTACAGGCACTCAAAGATTACGGCATGTACCACATTGATGGCGGACCCCGCATGATCGTGGCGAGCCACGATGCCTTTTCAGCTCACCACTGGCGCGACCCGGACATTCTTCTAAACCCACATGACCTTACTCAAATAGCCCACTTGTCCTGGAAGGACTTTGAGCTTATCTCTGCAGAAGGCGAAACAGGCAGCATGGTGAGGAGGAACTGCAGTAGACGCACCAAACGCGAACGCGCACCCCGTAAACGTGCCCGGGTAGAAAGTTAACGATCGGGGCGCTGCAGTTAGCCTGTTCTAAGCGAATGCCTTTCTACAGCGCACGCCTTGCTACAACGAACGTCTTCTTGCTACAACGAACGTCTTATAGACGCTGATTCGCGCAGCGTGCGCTGAAAGCCATCAAATTCCAGATCTGAACTGAGCCGAGTGACCTGCGTCTTCACAGCCTCTAGCTCGGCGTCAGTGAGTGTGCCGCGCGAGCCATCTTTAACAGCACGCACAACAATCAGCACCCGATCCCCATTGGCGAGCGTCGCCTCACCCACGGACCGTTCTCCGTCACCCGGTCGATTCACCTCAAAAGCAGCTTGTACTACTTCGCGTGGCGCTCTCGATTCCTGACGTTTGGCCGCCTCAACCCGCTTCCAGTCTAGTCCAGACTCTCGCGCAACAACCGTCGTCGCCGCACCACTTCGGAGCCGCTCAAAAAGTTCATCGGCCTGTTCCTCTACTGCAAGCGTGGCGGCATCCGAGGCCAACTGCTGCTTGATTTGCTCGCGAACATCAGCCAGCGGTTTTAATTCCGGTAGTTGCTGTTCGGCGACACGCAGAACAATCACCGCATCGTCGGCCGTACGAATAGCCGCGCTGTTGAAACCATCGTCAATCACTTCGGTATCAAACGCGGCATCGCGCAAGGCTGCCTCACTAAAGACTCCCGCCCCGTTAGTACGGCTAACGCCTTCTGCTGTTTGGAGGGTTAGATCAAACTCGCTTACGAGCTCATCAAGCGCATTGGTTTCCCGCGCTACTTCATCCATTGTGCGAGCCAGATCATCGAGTGCCGTTTGAGCTGCTGCCCGCTTAAGCTGGGATTCAAGAACGGGACGCTGCGCTTCAAAGGTGGGGTAACTGGTGAGTTCGGATTCTTCGAGTCGAATAAGGTGGACACCAAACTGAGTAACCACGGGTTCTGATACTTGATTCAGCCCCAGTGCGAACAGCGCTTCTTCAAATGGCGCGACGTAAACGCCGCGGGTGGCAAAACCAAGATCGCCGCCGTTGATTTTCGAACCCTGATCATCGGACAGCTCGGAGGCAAGCGCAGCAAATGACTCGCCGTCATCGAGTCTTTGTCGGGCGTTTTCGATCATCTGCGTGGCCTCGGCCACATCGCGCTCATCATTCACCTCAACAAGTATGTGTACTCCGCGACGTCGTTCTTCTGGCTCAAAGTCAGCAGCCCCAGCATCGTAGTCTGCGCGCAGATCTTCCTCGCTTGGGGTGAACTCGCTCTTTTCAACAAGACCTGACAGCGATTGTCGAACGTATTCAATGGTCAAGGTTTCATCGGTCATGAAGTCGGGCGAATTAGCTTCAAAGTAAGCTTCGATATCTTCGTCAGCGACAACTGCAGCTTGCTGGGCCGCGGCCTTATCGATGGTGAGGTACGCGATATCGCGGGATTGGCCAAACAGGGCCGCCGCCTGGTCAAGCTCCCAGTCGTAGAGCACAGGCGCGCTACTGAAGCCCAGACTAAGCTGCTGCTGCACGAGCGCCTCGGCAGTGATCTGTCGATAGCCTACCGGCGTCAGGCCGTTGTTTGCCAGCAGCATCCGATAGGTGTTTGCATCAAACACACCGTCGATCTGAAAATTTGCATCACTGGTGAGCGCCTTGTCGATCTGATAATCCGACACGTTCAGACCAATGTCTTGCGAGGCCTGTTCAAGCAGTTTTTGCTCCACTAACAGATCGAGGGTGGAGCCGCGCAAGGCCGTAACATCAAGCAGATCAGGATCAACGTTCTCGCCGAGCTGCGCCAGCATCTGTTGACGTCGCCGCTCAGCGGCCTGATCGAGCTCACTGCGCTTGATGTCATCCCCGTTGACCGATGCGGCCGATGGATCCGGATTAGAAAAAAAGTTAAACGCGCCAAATCCGAAGGCGCAGAGCACAAAGATCAGCGCCCCAACAATGACTTTGAAAAACAGCGAATCCGTGCGATCGCGCATTTTCTGCAACATTCGAAAAACCCCGAATCATTCTCAGAACCAACCCAAAACCAATAAGGGCGCCAACAGGCGCCCAACTAAGCTATTTCTATGCTGTACTAATTAAAAAATCTTTGTAAAACCGCTGCTGAGGACGCAGCGGCCGCCCTGAGGACCCAGCTGCGCCCGTCCCTCTGACGGCCAGATTTTAGCTGTTGAGCGCATCCTTGAGCGCCTTACCTGGCTTGAAGGCCGGTACTTTGGCCGCGGCAATTTCCAGTGGCTCACCGGTACGTGGGTTGCGTCCCGTGCGGGCCGCGCGTTCACGCACTAAAAAGGTGCCGAACCCAACCAAAACAACGGGGTCTGCGTTCTGCAGAGATTTGGAGATGCCGTCGAGTGCCGCGTCCAAAGCTCGCGTCGCCGCTGCTTTCGAAATATCTGACGCTTCTGCGATTTCATCAACCAGTTCGTTTTTGTTCACTATTGAACCTCTGTAAAAAACTAAAGAAAAAAGGCCTGGCAGACGCCAAACCCACACAATCTACAGCGGCGTTATACCAATCACGTCTGACTCACGCAATAGGACAGGCCCCTGACACACCTCATCACTCCGGGCGCTTGCACGTTAGTGCGGACTAACGCCCCGACCCTTTGGCTGCGATGCGGCTGGGTTTTCTGTCACCCCTGGAGCTGCTTTCTGGCCCTCCACTGACGTATCTTGCAGCATCGGAACGGGCATGCGTTCAAGCGCAATCTCCAGCACGTCATCCATCCATTTCACCGGGTGAATTGTCAGGTTTTCCTTGACGTTATCGGGGATTTCTTTCAGATCACGTTCGTTTTCATCTGGGATAATGACGGTCCGGATTCCCCCCCTGTGAGCCGCCAGCAGCTTCTCCTTCAGGCCGCCTATGGGCAGCACCTGACCGCGCAAGGTAATCTCGCCGGTCATCGCTACATCGGAGCGTACTGCGATCCCTGTGAGCACCGACACCATCGCCGTGCACATTCCAATTCCTGCGCTGGGACCGTCTTTAGGCGTGGCCCCTTCCGGGACGTGAATATGCAAATCTGAGGTTTCGTGGAAGTCCGGGGCTATGCCCAATACCTCAACTCGACTGCGCACAAAGGTTAGCGCAGCCTGGATCGACTCCTGCATAACGTCACCGAGCGAACCGGTTTTGGTTTGTCGCCCTTTGCCCGCGACACTCACGGCCTCGATGCTCAAAAGTTCGCCGCCTACTTGAGTCCAGGCAAGCCCGGTCACAATGCCCACCTGATTGTTCTCTTCAGCCAACCCGTAGTTGTATTTGCGCACGCCGTTGTATTTCTCGATCAACGCCTCGTCGATCAGCGATTTCGCCAGGGTGGTTGAATTCGCCTTGTCGAGGGCCTGTTCCGTAACGATCTTGCGACAGAGCTTGGCGATCTCTCGCTCTAGACCCCGGACCCCTGCCTCGCGCGTGTAGTAACGCACCATCTGTAACAGGGCGTCGTCGGTGATGTTGAGCTCCTTGGGCTTCAGGCCATTTTGCTTCTTCTGCTTAGGCACCAGATAACGCGACGCGATGTTCAATTTTTCGTCTTCGGTGTAGCCCGGTAGTCGAATGACTTCCATGCGATCGAGGAGCGCCGGCGGAATGTTCATGGAGTTCGAAGTGCAGACAAAAAAGACGTCCGACAGATCGTAGTCTACTTCGAGATAATGGTCGTTAAATGCATGATTTTGCTCAGGATCTAGTACTTCCAGCAGAGCCGACGCCGGGTCGCCACGCATGTCCATACCCATCTTGTCGATCTCATCGAGCAAGAACAGGGGGTTGCGCACCCCTACCTTCGACAGCTTCTGCAGTACCTTGCCAGGCATGGAGCCAATGTAGGTACGCCGGTGGCCGCGAATTTCGGCCTCATCACGCACGCCACCCAGCGCCATGCGCACAAACTTACGGTTAGTCGCGCGGGCTATGGATTCGCCGAGCGACGTCTTACCTACGCCTGGCGGGCCAACGAGACACAGCACCGAGCCTTTGACGCGCTTTACGCGCGACTGCACGGCCAGGTACTCGATGATGCGCTCCTTTACCTCTTCAAGCCCATAGTGGTCGGCATCCAGGATTTTTTGGGCCTGCGGCAGGTCGCGCCGTATCTTGCTCTTCTTCTTCCAGGGGACGCCCAGAATCCAATCGAGATAGCTGCGGACAACGGTCGCCTCCGCGGACATAGGTGACATCGCCTTGAGCTTGTTGAGCTCCCCTTTGGCTTTATCTTTGGCTTCTTTCGGCAAGCCATTGTCATCAATCTGGCGCGCCAGCTCTTCGAGTTCGTTCGGCGCATCGTCCATGTCTCCAAGCTCTTTCTGAATGGCCTTCATCTGCTCATTCAAATAGTACTCGCGCTGAGATTTCTCCATCTGCTTCTTCACCCGGCCGCGAATCTTCTTTTCCATTCGGAATAGATCCATCTCGCCTTCCATCAGGTCGAGCAGCAATTCGATGCGTTCGCCGAGTTCCCCGGCCTCCAATACGCGCTGCCGATCTTCGAGACTCAAGGAAAGTTGGGCGGCGATGGTATCGATTAAGCGTCCAGGGTCATCAATGCTGGCAAGCGATGACATCACCTCCTGGGGGATCTTCTTGGACACTTTCACGTATTTTTCGAGCTGGCCATTGATCGACCGCACCATCGCGTCTCGATCGATCCCAGCCGTTTCATCCTGGTCACTGGCGCCAGGTGCGGGTTCTACCTGCGCACGCAGATAGTTCTCCTCGTGGGACAGCGCGCGCAATCGAGCGCGTGAGCCGCCCTCAACGAGAACCTTGACGGTGCCATCCGGCAGCTTCAGCAGCTGCAGCAGCATGGCCACGGTACCCACCCCAAACAGATCTTTCTGGCGCGGTGCATCAGCGTCAGGGTCGCGCTTGGCCACCAACAGCACTTGCTTATCGCTGGCCATGGCCGCCTCCAGGGCGGCGATAGAGCTCTCGGTACCCACAAACAAGGGGTGCACGCCATGAGGGTAAACAACCATATCGCGCAGCGGCAATACCGGGATCCAGTTGTCTGTGGCGCGGGGGCCATCAGAGGAACTCGCGCCATCAGCGGGGGAACCTGAAGGCGATTGGGGATCAGTCATTAGCAGACGCTCCTGTGGGGGTCACAAATCACTCAGGCGCAATCATACGCGAGTTTTTAGGGACTCCACGTGGAGCTCTGCTCTGGAGGTATTGGAGGTATTGGAGGTATTGGAGGTACTGGCGGTGGGCGGGGACGCCCCGCCCTACTCTTCAGGCGCTGCTTTGGCCTGATCGACGTTCTCGTAGATCAGCATGGGCTCAGATTCGCCCTTGATCACGCTCTCATCGATGACAACCTTGCTCACGCCGTCAGTGGACGGCAGGTCGTACATGGTCTGCAGCAGCACCGCTTCCAAAATAGAGCGCAATCCCCGGGCACCCGTCTTGCGCTCCATGGCCTTGTTGGCCACAGCGCGTAGGGCATCCTCGCGGAAATCGACGTCTACGCTCTCCATCTCGAACAGTTTGGTGAACTGCTTGGTGAGAGAGTTCTTGGGTTCGGTAAGAATCTGAATCAGCGCATCGGTATCGAGCTCTTCGAGCGTCGCAACCACAGGCAATCGACCTACAAATTCTGGAATGAGGCCGTACTTGATGAGATCTTCGGGCTCTACTTTGCGAAGTATCTCGCCAATATTGCCCTTGTGGTCTTCGCTGCGTACTTCAGCCCCAAAACCAATGCCGCTCTTGTCAGAACGATCGTTGATAACCTTATCGAGGCCCGCAAAGGCGCCACCACAAATAAACAGAATATTAGCGGTATCGACCTGCAGGAATTCTTGCTGAGGGTGTTTGCGGCCGCCCTGAGGAGGAACGGAGGCGATAGTGCCTTCGATTAGCTTAAGCAATGCTTGCTGTACACCTTCGCCGGATACGTCGCGGGTGATCGAGGGGTTGTCTGATTTGCGCGATATCTTGTCGATCTCGTCGATGTAGACAATGCCCACCTGGGCGCGATCGACATCGTAGTCGCACTTCTGCAAGAGCTTTTGAATGATGTTCTCAACGTCTTCACCAACGTAGCCCGCTTCAGTGAGCGTAGTCGCGTCTGCAATGGTGAACGGTACATCAAGCAGTCTGGCGAGCGTTTCGGCAAGCAAGGTCTTACCGCAACCGGTAGGACCAATCAGCAGTATGTTTGATTTAGATAACTCAACGTCGTCTTTCTTGCCGTTATAGTTCAGCCGCTTGTAGTGGTTATATACCGCCACCGCCAGCACACGTTTGGCGTGTTCCTGACCAATAACGTACTCATTGAGCGTTGCGTTAATTTCCTGCGGCACAGGCAGCTTGGCTTCGCCGGCAGTTTCGGTGCTCTCGGCTACTTCTTCTCGAATGATGTCATTGCAAAGTTCAACACACTCGTCGCACACAAATACCGATGGACCGGCAATGAGTTTGCGCACCTCGTGTTGGCTCTTACCGCAGAAAGAGCAATACAGCAGTTTGCTGGAATCTTCGCCCTTGCCACCTTGATCGTCCGCCATAGAACCCTCAGAAAACGTTTTACCCGCTAAGATTGGGGGCTATTGTACTAATTTTCAAGCCCCGAAAACGCTGTGCGAGACACGTAACGCCTTTTGTTTGTCCAGACCGTGCGCCGCTGAATCCTTGTAAGCTACTTGACGCTATTGCCCGCGAACGGTGCGCCAGCCGTTGTGTTTCCAACAAGCCGACACTGAAGACTTAATTGCCCAGCAATTTTTACAATTAGGCTGTCAAATTGGCTGGCGTTAGCCCTTGGCTGCCGTCAATTTTGGCCTCGGATGCTGCACCGTGTCGACCAAGCCGTACTCGGCGCTCTCTTCCGCCGTCATCCAATAATCACGATCGGTGTCTTTCGCTATCTCTTCGGCAGTACGATTCGTGTGCTTGGCCATGATTACGTTGAGCTGCTCGCGCATGGCGAGTATCTCTTTCGCATGAATCTCGATTTCAGCGGCCGTGCCGCGCGCTCCGCCAATAGCGGGCTGGTGAATCATCATGCGCGAATTAGGCAGAGCAAAGCGCTTGCCTTCGGCCCCGGCCGCCAGCAAAAAGGCGCCCATCGAGGCGGCCTGACCCACACACATAGTGCTCACGTCGCAACGCAGAAACTGCATGGTGTCGTAAATTGACAGGCCGGCGGTGACAGAGCCACCGGGCGAGTTGATGTACAAATGTATGTCTTTATCCGGGTTTTCGCTTTCAAGATAAAGAAGCTGAGCGACCACCAGGTTCGCCACGTTGTCTTCTACCGGACCCACCAGGAACACGATGCGGTCCTTAAGCAGTCGCGAATAGATATCGAACGCGCGCTCCCCACGGGAGGATTGTTCAACAACCATCGGCACCATGCCGAGGTTCGTATTCTCACTTACATCAAAATCGCCATTCATCAGCTTTTGTCCTGTTGATCGTTCTTGTCGTCATCGAGCGCCGGAATTGCAGTACCTGCAACCACCGATTCATAGGTGGCTTCTATGGGGTCGATTTTGGCTGATTCAAGAATATGGTCAATGACCTGATCCTCAATCACCGCCATCTGAATCTGTTGGAGTTGTTCTTGGTTCGAATAGTAGTAGTTCACAACCTGTTCGGGCTCATCGTACGGCTCAGCCATGATTTCGATCCGTTCACGCACCTTTTCCGCATCCGCCTCTATATCCGCGACGTTGGTGATCTCGTTGAGCACCAGCCCAACCGTGACGCGCTTCTCAGCCTCATCGCGAAACAGGTCATCATCAAACCCGGGCAGCTCCTGATTGGAACCGTACATTTGCAGTTGCTGCATCATTTTTTGCTTGAGGGCTTCGATTTCTTTCGCAACCAGTGTATCGGGCAACTGCACTTCATGAATTTTTGTGAGTTCATCCAGCACTTGCCCTTTCACCGTGTTGGTAATGGCCGTCTCCATCTCGCGCTCCATATTTGAGCGCACCTGTACGCGAAAGGCCTCCTCGGTGCCTTCTTCAACGCCAAATTCCTTGAAGAACGCTTCATCAAGCTCGGGCACTTGACGTGAACGGACGTCCTGCATCGTCAGCTCAAAGGACACCGTCTGGCCTTTTAGATCTTCCGCCTGATAATCCTCAGGAAAGGTGGCGTCAAAGGTTTTGCTATCGCCCTTACTCATGCCGCGCGCATTCGCATCGAAGTCGGCAATCATTTGGCCCGCACCGATCTCAAATTCAACACCTTCCCCTTCGCCACCGGGGAATACTTCGCCATCTTTGCTGCCACGAAAGTCGACCTTCACCTGGTCGCCTTCTGCCGCCGCCCGTTCTACGGGCTCCCAACTTGCCCGCTGATCGCGCAGCTTTTCGGCCATTTCATCGACATCAGCATCGGTGATGCTGGCCTCGGGCCGTTTTACTTCGATCTTGCTCAAATCACCGATAGCCACGTTTGGAAAGACTTCAAAGGTTGCGGTGAATTCGAAATCGATACCCGGGTCCATTTTTACGACTTCAAGGCTAGGCGGGCCCGCTGGCGCAAACTCCTCTTTGGTAATGGCATCCATAAAGCTCGATTGCATCAACTCGCCTGCAACCTCGGCTCTCACCGATGGACCAAACCGGCGCCGAACCTCGCGCATGGGCACCTTGCCATTGCGGAAACCCGGCAGGCGTACCTGTTTGGCTGCACTCGTTAAGCGATCCGTAATTTGCCCCTCAAAGGTCTCCGAGGGCACTGAAATTGTCAGGCGCCGTTCTAGATTGGTGGTGGTTTCAATCGATATGTTCATTAACGCTGGGGTCCGATGGTTCGGGTTGGAGTGATGGCAGTAGCCGTGGCTTCCCGCCTACTCGATCACACTTAGGCTGATGTTGGACTGTTTTTAGTCATTATTTGGGGTGGACGATGGGGCTCGAACCCACGACCGCCGGGATCACAACCCGGAGCTCTACCAACTGAGCTACGCCCACCATAAACCGGCTTCAATTTGCGTTCTTATTTGCGTTCTTATCTGCGTTCTTACCTGTGTACTTTCAGTTATGAGCTGGAAGCTCTGGCACGCCCGGCAGGACTCGAACCTGCAACCCTCGGCTTAGAAGGCCGATGCTCTATCCAGTTGAGCTACGGGCGCCTTGCGAGAACTGCACAACCCTAAAAAGACAAATATGAGCAACACAATTTGAAGTAAAACTGAATTGGTCGGGGTAGAGAGATTCGAACTCCCGACATCCTGCTCCCAAAGCAGGCGCGCTACCAGACTGCGCTATACCCCG
>CAZFIA010000054.1:0-23632 GCA_964519335.1 uncultured Pseudomonadales bacterium | reverse complement strand
GCGCAGCTAGCGGCCAGTGGTCAATCGCAAGGCCAGACTCCGGCGCAAGCTCCGCGTCAACAAACAGACCACTGTTGTCGTGTTCATCGGCCAGTGGCAGATGCAACCCAAACATCAGAGCGCCGGAAGAGTCTGGCGCCAGACTGATTAGTCCCGGCTCAAACTTCAGTGCGTCTTGCCAGCCGTCTCGACCCTCCAGCGCAATAGAGAAATCGAGCAAGTTCAGATCGGCACTTGATTCCTCTAATGCACCCGCCCAAACAAATTCGCCACCGAGCTCACCTTTTACACGCAGGGTGTCTTCCAGCAACGTATTGAGTTCAGCCAACTGCAGATCCGCAAGCTCGCCCGTTACCTGCAGATCACCCGTCGCTTCTTTACTGGCCGACACACACACCGATCCCCCACCCACGGGCAAGTGGTGCACCAAACAAAGCGGCCGAGCACCAATGTCCTGGGCAGAAAGAAACCCGCCGGTGGGTTCCTGCAATCTCCATTCGTGATGGGGCGACTTAGGGTTGAGTCCAGCATGGGTAATCACCAGTTCTACAAGCTCATAGTGCCAATGATCATCCAGCTTGAAGTCTCCCTTACCGGCAAACTCAAGATCAGCCTGCGACGTCTCCACAAGCAACTGATAGGCGTGATCTCTGCGAAACCCGTCGAGCCGAAAATCCAGGGTATCAATACGCTGCTGGTCAACAACCAGCTTGCTGGTATTGAGTTGAGCGTCGATGCGCGGATTCTCGATAGCACCTTCAAAGCTCCCGCGGCCGTTTAGAGATCCCTTCAGAGGTACTCCCGCAAACGCGCTGAACTGATCAACCTCTTCTAGATTTAGAAGCCAGTGGAAGCTGGAACGTTTGCCGATGTTGCCATCGAGCGTCAGCCGATTGCTTCCTATTTCAAGAACAAGATCTTTTGCATTGACTGAATCCTCTGACAAGCTCGCAACACCCGTCGCCTGTACCGGCAGATCCAAAAGCTCGCCGGTCACATTTAACTCACTCAAGTTTGCCGTGAGCTCACCGCCGCTCGATTGCACCATGTCAAAGCGCAGCCCTATATCCAACGCACCCGGCAAGTCGGGAACGTACACCGCCGGATTAAACTGTTGACCCGCAAGCGCCACCCGAGCAGTGAGATTCTCTCGCCAATCGACCGAGGCAGTTCCGCGCAAGCTGCCCGCCCCGGTGTTTAGTACAAAAGACTCAACTTCAAGCGCCGTCGTTTTTCCGGTGCCAGTCAGTGTTGCCGCATAGCTCTGCCCTTCGTAGTCCGCTTCAGAGTTAAGTTTGAATTTCAGATCGTCCAGAGAGCCAATCGCCGATGCCTGTAGCTTAGGCGTTATAGGTGGCAACGTTTCCGAAAGTTGCGCAAGCACCTTCGGCTCAGCAGAAAGATCAGCTTCTATCTGCAGATTTTCAATTAGATCTCTTATTGTTGCTGCCACCGTCAGGTTATAGGGGTCGTTTACGGCCAAACTCAGCAAAGATTCTTCAACATCTCCCGAAACCTGAAGTCTGGCGGTTAGAGGCGCGTAATCGACGGGCCTTGCGGTTACCTCCGCATCAAGCTTTAACGGATAGGTGTCGCGCGCACTGACCTGCGCGCTTGAGTCAACATCAAACAGCGGCCCACGCACAGCAAGCTTCGATAAATCGATCTGGGTATCAATCCAGCTTCCGCTGGCTGCAACGCTATCCAACTGAATCTGGCTGTCACCACTGTGCACCAACACCTGAGTTAACTGCAGATCAGAAACTCTTATATCCATCGGAGCCTCGAGCGAGTTCGGTAGTTCAAACGCAGCTTCAGGTTCGTCCAGGTCGTCTTCAGTGGGCATCAGATGCAGAACCACACCAGAAAGTTTTAGGTGGTCAATCACTGCAACGCCCGAAAAGAGCTGCGAAGGACGCCAGTCGAGTTCAAGCACATCAAGCCTGCCCTTGATACCGGGCAGTTCGACCTTTACATCAGACAACGCAATCGGCCCCAACAGGCGTCCGGTGGCGCGCTCAACAACAACGCTGTCGGGCGCCACCCGCTGCACCAGATTTAGAGCAGTCCTCAACCCCGACTGGGTACCCACCAACCAACCCACCGTCAGCAGCACTACGAGCAGCAACAGCAAAACAAGCAGGCTAAACCCCACAAGGAAGCGGCGCGCTATAGACCGTTCGCTCACAGGTCTGGACCAATCGACAGATGCACGCGCACGTCGTTGTCAGGATCATCCAGCGGATGTGCCACATCAATTCTGATCATGCCCACCGGTGAGCGATAGCGCACACCCAGCCCAGTGCCTTTTAGAAAGTTGGTGGGCGTGCCATCACTCACATCGCCACCGTCAAAAAAGGCAGCCACACCCCAGTTACCGGCGATCTGGTAGTCCGCTTCCAGGTTAAAGCTCAACGAACGCGACCCGCCAATATCGTCACCAAAGGCGTTTTCGGGAGAGATCGCCTGAAACGCGTAGCCACGCACGCTGCGATCCCCGCCCAGAAAGAAACGCTGCGAGGGCGGTAGCGCCGAGAAGTTCCCGGCTTCAACAATTCTTGCTTCGGCAGCAGCCAGGAGTCGGCCGCGCTTTCCGAAGGGCAAAATTCCTCGCCCCGTAAGCTGCAACGACAAAAAGTCGGTCACAGAACCAACGGCGTCTGCACCGCCCTGCAAGGTAGCCGCAAGGCTGAAGCCACGCCGCACAAACTGTGGATTGTCCAGCCGGTCATAAGATAGGGTTATGCCCGGATAGATCAGCGTTGCACTTTGCGAACCCAAATCGCCAAACTCAAATGAACTGCGCTCAGCGTTAACAAACAAACGCCTGCGTACACCGAGCCAGCTATCTTCACGGCCAGCACCAAGCGAGTACTGAATCGCATCCGCGTCGCCAACATCAGCCCGCAATACTTGGCCATAGATGCGCCAACGGTCTTTGGTCACTTCTTTTATGGGAATGATGTATTCCGCCTGCAGCGCAGACTCAACGGTTGAAGCCCGACCGTTAACCCGGTAGCGGTGGCCACGCTTGTTAACGCGTCTCGATTCTAATCCCGCAGAAACTCGAGGCCCGGTATCGGTGCCAAACCCAAGTCCAAGGTCGTAACGACGACGCTTTCTAGGCACCGTGTTTACAACGATCGGAATGTGCCCATCCGTCGCCTGATCTTTCTGGATATCGAGCGACACCGATTCAAAGTAGTTGGAGTTATTTAGCTTTAGCTGTAGATCGATGAGCCGGCGAGTATCAAACACGTCACCTTCAATAATACCGTGGTAACGATCAACCAAAGTGGGCCGTAGAACGTCCTGGGCAATTTTGACCTTGCCAAATCGATAGCGCGGACCAGTGTCTATCTGCCAGTCAAGATCTACAGCGTTGGCCTTTCGATCAACCGTGAACGAAGCTTCCGCAAACCGCGCATCGAGATAGCCTTTTGCGTAAAGCTCTACAATCCACTCGCGTTTATGCTCTGCGTAACGACGATGGTCGACTTTCTCATCACCCCGCACTACAGACTTCTGCAGCAGCGTTTTAACAGAAGGTTCCGTATCGCCTTCACCGCTAAGGCTAACCGCTACGTTACGCCATCGGCTGCGCTCACCGCGTTCAACTTTATAGGTTGCAAGCCACTTACCCGGTGCGTTCTGAATCAACTCACTTTCTATTACCGGATTGTAGTAACCAAAAGGTTCGAGCGATTCAGCGATCTCGGTAGCAGCATCTCTATGCCAACGCGCAATCTGAGTAGCCGTTGGTGGCAGCACTTCACGCCGGTCACTTTCAGTGCTGGACTTGATTCGTTTAAACAGCCCTGTGTCTGGCTGTTTCGTTTTGCTAACCATAGTGAGAAACGCACGCGCGTTGTCGCGCTTCTCGCCGTCAATGCCAGAGATTTTCACTTTAACGGTATCTGCACGTACCGCTGCGGCGCCCGAGAAAAGACCGGATCCTAAAAAGGCAGCAAGCAAAACGACACATGCTGATTTGTACATCGTGCAAGTATAGCGCCTAGGCTTTGCCCGTGCTGCGACCTATACTGTCTGACCAACTCAGGAGAAGCTGATGACTACCCTATTGCGCCCTTCGCTCCTAATAGCTCTGGTGGCCCTGGTCTCGGCGGCTCCAGCCGCGCTCGCTCACGATCTGGCAAAACCCCGCGATGACACCCGGCCGATAGCCGACTTCCCGAGCCTTGGTGCACTAAAGGTACTATCAGTCGACCTACACACACATTCTGTTTTTTCCGACGGTCATGTATGGCCGGGGCTTCGGGCCGAAGAAGCCGCACGCGACGAGATTGACGGTGTCGCCATCACCGAACATCTGGAATGGCAGCCGCACATTTCTGACATTCCACACCCCGACCGCAATCGCGCCTATGAGGAGGCGAAGCGATTTGCCCAAAATCTGGATGTGCTTGTAATACCCGGTGTTGAGATCACCCGCGTGGGCGACCCGGGTCACATAAATGCCGTGTTTATAGAAGATGCAAACGCTCTGGTTCGGGCCAGCGGCATCACCGGCTACGTTCCAGATCACTTGTTCGCAACAAAAGCAGAAGCGGAAGCCGTTGCCCGCGCCCAAAGCGAAGCCTTTGCAGCAGCCCACAAGGTAGAGGGAGAAGAAGATCGCTGGGCACCGTTCGCAAGCCGCGAGATATACATGACGCTGGTTAATTTTGGTGTCGCCACCGAACGAGATGCATCAGACGTTCTAAGCGCAGCCGCTGGCCAGGGTGCATTTACTTTCTGGAACCATCCTTCATTTGCCACTGCAAACGCAAAGCCTACAAAATTCCACTCGGCAGCAATGAAAGCCGGTGTACTACACGGCGTTGAAATTGCGAATGGCACCAACTACTACCCAAACGCGCACCGCTTGGCCCTCAAGCATGACCTCGCACTTATCGGCACTTCTGATGTTCATCAACTTATTGCCTGGGACTACGACCGCGAAAAAGATCAACACCGGCCAGTTACGCTGGTGCTCGCCCCAGAACGCACAAGCGAGGCCATAAAAGAGGCGTTGTTTGCCAAACGTACTCTCGTTTGGTGGAACAACACCCTATTCGGGCGCAAGGCCGAACTCCAACCATTAATTGAAGCAAGTATTATCCTTGATCGTACAGAACCCAGCTTCGAAGGCCGAACTTCGCTGTACCTTACCAATCCCACAAGCGCAGACTGGCAGGTGGAGAACATCGGCAAGCAACCAACAACAGGCTCCGCAGCACCCGTCGTGTTACCTGCAAAATCCACCACCCGAATGGATGTGCGCACCGACAACGTCTCTGGCGAACTGAAACTGCGGGTGCTGAACGCACTGCTCGCCCCGGGTAAACCGGCAGAGATCAGTATCGAATTTCAAGTGCCCTAAAGGGCCGATTCTTAACAGGAAACCCAAGCAGTATGGAACTTATTTTGGTCAGGCACGGCCTGCCACAGCGTGTAGAACTAGAAAGCGGTGCCGCAGACCCAGAGCTCTCTGACACCGGTTGGCAGCAAGCCAAAGCGGTAGGCCAGTGGCTCGCAACTCATGAGGAGATAGATACGGTTTACGCGAGTCCAATGAACCGAGCACGACAAACCGCTGAACCCTTCGCCGAGATCACAGGACATAGCATAAACCTGGTCGAGGAAGTGGCAGAGTTTGATCGCAAGAGCCGCGCCTATGTGCCCATGGAGCAGTTAAAGAAAGAAAACTATGCAGCCTGGAAAAAAATGGCGGGTGGAGACTATGGCAGTCGAGTTGATCTCAGCAAATTTCGCGATACCGTTGTGCAAGGCATTGAATCTGTCATAGAAAACAATCGCGGCAAGCGCGCCGCGGTGTTCTGTCACGGCGGGGTTATCAATGTGTGGGCAACCCATTGCCTGGGCCTCGAGCCAAAACTCTTCACAGATGTCCGCTACTGCAGCATCAGTCGCTCCATGTGCGCAAGCACCGGCCAGCGCAACTTGCAGAGCCTTAACGAGACACAACACTTAAAGACCGCACTCAAATAGCGACTAAGCACCAACGGTCTGACCTTTCGGCTCAGGCAGAGGCCAGCGGATACCAAGCAGCGCGCCGCCAACTATAGTGATGGCGGCGATCTGCAACGCTTGCGAGATCGACTGCGATTCAGCAACGCTGCCCCATAGCCAGGCGCCACAAGCCATGCCGCCGAACACCGACATTTGATACATCGACAGCGCCCTGCCCACCACCCACCGTGGTGTAGATAACTGCACGCTGGTATTAAACATGGATAGCGCCAACACCCAGGCCGCACCCCCAATGGCAACCGCGAGTAGGGTGATGACAACAAAGGAACTGAGAGAACAGATAAGGGCGCAAACCGCCATGCCAAAGAACGCAACTCTTACCAGAGACTCGTTCGAAAGGGCCTCGCGGAGTCGCGCCGCCATCAAACCACCGCCCACCGCGCCTGCGCCAAAGGCACACAGCAGCCCACCGTAAAGTACAGGCCCTCCGCCAAGAAGTTCGCGGCCTATGAGCGGCATAAACGCGAGCACAACAATAGTGGTTAACCCAAACACAAACCCGCGGAACATAACGCGGGTGAGATGGGGCGACGAACCCACGTAGCGCAGCCCGGCATAGATAGACTCAAGCAAAGATTCGCGCTGACTCGACTCTTCAGGCGGCGCACCACGCCAGCGCCAAACGACAAAAATGAGGCCCAGGTAACTCACGGCATTAATGGCGAAGGCGGTAACGGCGCCTGCTCCTGCAACAATCGCCCCACCAATTGCAGGGGCCACACTACGAGTCACGTTAAACCCCATACCGTTAAGCACCACCGCACTGGGTAACAGCTCTTTGCCGACTATGTCACCCACAGAGGCCTGCCAGGACGGGATGTTAAACGCCACTCCACATCCGATCAGAAAGGTGAAGATAAGCAAAGACCAGGCGTTGATCATATCGAGCAAGGTACAGATCACTAGCGCGACCGAGACCACTAGCATAAAGCTCTGGGCAGCCAGCAACACTTTACGGCGGTCTATGTTGTCTGCAAGCGCGCCGGCAACCAGCGCAAAAATCATAACCGGAAGAGTTGTCGAGGCCTGCACCAGCGCCACCATAGCCGCTGAATCAACCAGCGTGGTCATAAGCCAGGCCGCGCCCACACCTTGCACCATGCTGCCAAAGTTGGAGGCAATGTTAGAAACCCACAACGCTCGGAACACTCTGTTCTGCAGGGGTGCGAAAGTACCCGAGCTGGGCGCAAGATTACTCAAATCAGAAACTAACAAACACGGCGACTATCCCGGTATAGATATGCAGATATCAGAGTATACCGGGATCGTCGCCGTAAACAGATCTACTCGGGCGTCGTACGCACCGCAAAGCCAGAGCTGCGCCCGGTGCTCACTGTCCAGTTATCAAACTGAACGTTAGTCACCGCACCACCGCGCACCGCCCCGATATGAGTCATGTCGTAGCCGCCCGATTCGCTGGTAACGTCCTGGTTAAACCCGCCCGGGCCATCGTCGGCAATAATGAACGGTGAGTTGGTATCACCCGCATCAAGTGTACCGTCATTATTAGTGTCACCATCCAAAAAGCCATTTAGGAAGGTCGTGTCACCCAACAGGCCGTTTCCTACCCCGCGCAGATTGTTCAGATACCAACCGGCTGTGAAATTGGCCGCTCGTTCGGCAATCTCGCCGGTGAAGTTGATGCCACCAGATTCAGCGACAAACGGGGTATTCGAGAACCCAAGTTCGCCGCCTGCACCGTTATAGTAAACAAGGCCGTTGCCGTTCGAGTTATTGCTCGCAACCGTGCCCGTAGGAAAACCGATAGAACCCGTTCGAACAATTCCAAACGCGCCGTTCGCGCCCAACTCATTCGCGCAGTGCACACCGTCAAGATACGTTGGTCCTGGAATGGTGTTATCAATCGCTGTCAGGTTAGCCGCCGTATCAGCTTCATAACAACCATTGCGAAAGTTCGCAATTAGCACGTTAGCCATTCTGATCTGATCGGTATTGTCCGCAAACAAAATGCCAAACTCATTGTCATCAGCATCGGCCGTCGTGCTTGCACCGTCTCGACCCACAAGCGTTACGTTAACGATTCGCGGATTCGAATTGCCCTCCAGGGTTTCACTCGCATAGATTCCCGAGCGACCCGTAGACCCATCAGCATCTGGGTTATGAATAACCATTAGATCTTTAATGAGCCCGCTGAAATCGCGATACCAGATACCGTCGCGGCCGGCGCCGGTGGCCAGTATCCAGGCAAGACGAGGGTCACCATTAAGAATGTGTAAGCCATCTCTCGCCGAGTTGTGCGACTGCACAAAGGTGAGTCGAGTGGAGCTATCAACCCCATTAAGGACAATGTTATCTGCGTAAGTGACGCTTGTACCATCGATCTCAACGCCAACGCTCGCACCACCTTCTGAAACGACAACGTGATCGATCAAACTGGTGCCCTGGGTTCCAGTAAGTGTTGGCAAACCGACAAACCCGCGCACAAACAAGCCACCCCATTCACCGCTGCCTTCAACGCCATTGTCATCAGAGGAGAACCGAACAGGCCGAGCAGCGGTGCCTAACGCATTTAGCGTAGAACCAGGAAATACCAGCAGGTGATCTACCGCATCAACGTTGTCTCCCGCTATCCGGGTGCCCGCTTGAATAGCGAGCGTTGCTACATTTATGTTGTCGCCCACTTGCAGGCGCCCTTCCAACTGCCAATCTACATTGCTGGTAAGGGTGTCATCAGAACTTACCGTACCTGACACTTCGCAGACGTTTCGTCCGCCACTACGCTCAAGCGCCACAACGGATGCACCGCCCACGCCAACAGGACATTCCGACAAACCGACCAATTCAGAATTCTGCGCAACAACAAAGCCGCCAGCAGCCTCTGTCGCAACCGTCCAGCCATCAAACTGATCGTTAGTGACCGCGCCACCGCGAACAGCGCCAACATGCGTGAGGTCATAACCCCCGGTATCTTCGGCAACATCCTGGTTGAATCCACCCACACCGTCATCAGCAATGATAAAGGGCGAAGAGGTGTCAGCCGCATCAACTATGCGATCGTTGTTGGTATCACCGTCGAGGAAAGCATTGAGGAAAGTAGAATCGCCGGCAAGACCATTACCAATCCCGCCAATATTGTCGAGGTACCAGCTGGCCGTAAAGTTCTCGCTACGATCAGTAAATTCTCCGGTAAAGGTCACCGCATTGGCCGCGCCGTTGTAATAAACAAGCCCCTGGCCGTTCAAACTGTTAAAGGGCGCCAGTGTTTCGCTGGGAAACCCAACGGAGCCCTCTCTGACCTCGCCAAAGCCCGCAGGGTTTGGGCCAGCTTCGTTCGCGCAGTGAACGCCGTCTAGATAGGTGGGCCCGGGAACATCAGTATCAATGCCCGACAAATCGGCGCCAGAGTCGGCTTCGAAGCAGCCATTGCGGAAGTTTGCGATAAGTACATTGGCCAATCGAATCTGATCGGTGTTGTCTGCAAACAATATGCCGTACTCGTTATCGTCAACTTCACCGGGCACGCTTGCGTTATCGCGGCCTACCAGTGTTGCATTAACAATTCGCGGGTTCGAGTTACCTTCTAAAGTTTCGCTTGCGTAGATTCCAGAGCGCCCGACGCTGCCATCAGCATCCGGATCGTGAATAACCATCAGGTCTTTTATGAGGCCAGAAAAATCGCGATACCAAACACCATCGCGCTGGGCACCGGTAGACAAGATCCACGAGAGCCGTGGATCACCGTTCAAAATGTGTAGCCCATCGCGCGCAGAATTGTGTGACTGCACAAACGTGAGTGTGGTTTGTGAATCAACACCATTCAACACAAGATTGTCAGAATAGCTTACGTCGGTGCCATCGATGGTAACGCCAACTGCTGCGCCAGCCTCTGCAACCACAACATAATCAAGGCGATTAACGCCTTGCTCGCCGGTGAGCGTGGGCAAACCATTGAAGCCACGCAAAAACACACCACCCCATTCAGCGCGGCCATCTACGCCTTCGTCATCTGAAAGAAACTGCACCGGGTCAGAACTTGTACCGTTTGCTTGCAACGCCGAACCAGGCCAAACCAGCAGGTGATCAACCTCGCCTTCTGAATCACCAAAAATGGCGGTGCCAGGCTGAATGGACAGCACCGCTGCGTTGTCATTGTTACCTACTTGCAGACGGCCTTCGAGAAACCAGGTAAGCGTAGAACTTAATTCAGCGTCTTCGGTTAACACGCCGCTAATCTGGCATTGGTCGGCAGCCAGTTCTACTACCGAAAGGGAACCCACGGCAGGACAGGTAGAAGCCACTTCTTCTGGCGGCGTTTCGGCAAGAATAGAATCAATAGCAGCATCAGCGCCACCGCCGCCACCGCAACCGGCGAGGAGCAATAATCCAAACGCAGCACCCAAGCGTGCATTACCGGGTCGAAAAATCATTTCGTTCTCCAAAAAAACAAAAAGGAATAGTGAATAGTGAATAGTGAATAGTGAATAGCGTTCGGTATGAGCACGCGAGCGCAACGCAGGTTCACTTTCGTAAACGTTTTTTGGAATCGCTGGACAATTTTTTTGAACTGAAGGTCGCGAAGGGTTCGAAACCTTATCGCCGATAGGTGCTAGCGCAGTCGCCAGCTCACTTGCCCGACAAACCGAGAGTTAGAAAAGGGAGCCATGCCAAAGCTCGAATCATTGCCTTCTGTGTTTGCGTGGTAACTTAAATCGAAGACAACGTTACGCAATCGAAACCCCGCGCCTACAGAACCGAATTGATAATCAGGAAACTGCGACTCTGAGAATTCAATCGCACCGACACTTGCATAGGCATACAGTCGCCTGCTTAGATCGCGGCGATAGCCCACTTCTGCAGCCACAGAGGTTGTATTGTGTTCGTAGTAGTCTGGCGAATAATCAACGCTAAATGTCCAACCCGCAGTGTGATCAAGCTGTACTCTAAACTCGGTAAGGTCCCACTCCCTTCCCGATCCCGGATATTCCCTGTGAGATACCAATCCCGTTGCATACCATTTGTCATTCAAGGCAATGCCAGTACCGGCATAAAACAAAAAGGATCGATGACGTTGCGCCACGCCATCGACTTCTGCCTGATGTGCTTCAACACCAACAAAGCTTCGCTCAGTAGCTTGCCAATCTATAGAAACACCCAAAACCGGATTGTTGCCGGTTTCTGTCGTACCCCGATATATCCAGTTCGACGCGCCTTGCACAACAACGTCTACTTCACCCGCCCAACTATTTGGCGCAGAGAAAACACCTATAACCAGGCATCCAGTGAAAAGACATAGGCGCAGCGCAAACTCAGCGCATCGAATAGACGGCTGTACAAAATTCTCCGGGGTTGCGCACCTAAAGGTCATTCATCCGGAGAATAACAAACCACGCGCAGCTGAATTGCGGCAATCGGACAACAATCTACAATCGATATCCCTCGATGACTCTGAAGCTTTTGACTAGTGTGTTCCCAACCAGGTTGTTAGCTGATTGACAATTTGTTTTCGCGTTGCATCGGGTTGGCCTTCAATAAGACGAGCGGCCAAAGCGCTAATCTGCGGCGCCGCAATAGAGTGCCCAGATACCAGGTCGTAGCCCGCCCTGGGCGCAAGCGACATGGCGTGCCGCGGCGCACTTAGCACTGTCCCTTCATTGTTAACCGGCTGAACGTTCGCATCCAGTGCACCGTAGGCGTACACCACACCAGGTTGAGAGACAGGAAAACGAGCACTAGAAGATCTGTTCTCGTCGTAAGCCGCAATAACTATGGTGCCGGTATCAAGCAATAGCGCCAGCAACTCTTCCAACACGCGGTCATAACTACCGGTTAGGCTCAAATTAAGTACTTCGGGCTGCAGATCAATGGCGGCGTCTAACGCGAGCGCAAGCGTTAGCGTATTGCACTTACCCTTTATCTTTCCTTCCTGTTGCCAGCAGGCCCGCAACACGCGAACGTCGGCTTCGCTGGCAAATCCGTTCACGCCTTCCGGGTGAGTTGAACTAGCCGCAATCAAACCAACCACTGCGGTACCGTGTTCTTCTATGCCCGGACGACCCCGCTGGCCTGCAAAGTTGGTTTGTTGGACAGTGCTGCCCGAAAGATCCGGGTGCGATTCATCTATCGCCGTATCGACAACCGCGATTCGAACGCCGGCCCCCTGCTCACTAAGCGATGAGAACAGAGACTTGATGCTACGCCGCGGCACCGGGTGATCACCCTGTAAAGACTGTACCAAAGGCCCACTTGTTGCCTGAGTGTCAAACTCATTGAAGGGTTGCATCCAGCGCACACGATCGTCGTGATCCAGAGCTTGCAGCGCACTGGACGTCGGTGCTTCTACCACCAGACAGTGAACGGCCAGGTTCCGCAACGGCCAGTGAGAGATCAGCGTCAGGTTGTGATCTTTTGCCATACGAACAGCAGCTCGTTTTAGCGCAGGATCATCCTGATACGAAAGACTGGCGGTATAACCGGGAGAACCTATGCCACGCCGGCGCCTCTCGCTGCGCGGGTCGTCAATGACGACCATCAGAGCGCCTTCGGGCATCTCCAAACTTTCTGATGTAAATGCCGTGTTAGCAACACCAGTCGTTTGAACACAGCCCAGCAAAACCGCCACTATTGCGGCTACAAGGGTTAAACGAAAAACCATCACGGGTTATTTCTCGCGCCCCGATAGGGCTTTTGCAAACATCACGCGTTTATCTTCGTTCATGGCGGCGGCGATGGCCTCAATGTCAGCATCAGGCAGCAAGGGTGTAACCTCGGCTATATTGCTTTCGGTAAGCGATAGTTCAAGCTTCAATCCATATTCTCGCAACAACGCCGCAAATTCCTCACTATCCACCGCTAATCCTGGAAGAATACGGAGCGTAGGCTGATCGTACTGCTCCACACCAATAATGGTTTCAAACTGATTAACGGGCATCTGCGTGTCTCCAATGTTTGAACTGGCAACCACGCCAACGATAAGCAAAAGCGCACTGGCTGGCATCCATACAGACATGCCTACACCGTCGAGCGCTCGACGAAAATAGTCTTTCATTTGCGCCAAAGGCGAATCTGTTATCCGGCCTTCTATCGCATCAAAACCACTACCCCGGCTCGACGCTACCGTCACAGCCAGTTGATCATTCGTTTCTGCGTTCGCTCGCAGTGCAACTTGCAGTCTGGATTGAAGTTCAAGCTGTTCGCGCATACGCGCACTTCTTTCAAGAGCAGAGTCAACCTCCGCTCGCTCGCTATCGTTGAGGTGCCCATTCAAATAGTCAGGCAACAAATCAGCTAACCTGAGGTCAGATCCAAAAACGGAATGTCCGCCAGTATCGAGTGGTTTAGGGGGTTGGTTCATTGCAACGTACTCTGGTGCGCCATCGCTGTTTCAGCAGTCACTCGCTGTCGCTTGGCTTCAATGATTGATCGCAGTTTATTGCGAGCGTGGTACAAACGGGTTTTTACTGTGTTCTGAGGGCAGTCCACAATCTGGGCAATCTCTTCCAGTGAGTAGCCTTCGAAATAGCACAGTTCGATCACCATCCGATGCTTGGCATTTAGGTTCTTTACGGCAGAGACCAGTTCATCCGCACCTTCGGGGGGGCCGCCCACCTCTGGCGCAGCCAAATCGGGAAGCTCATCGCCACGTAACTCAAAAGTGGCGTCTCGCCGGGATTGTTTCTTAACCATCCGCAGGCAGATCCGATAGGCAATAGAAAATATCCAGCTCGACACCTTGGATCGGGCCTCATACTGGTGTGATTTTCGCCATACGACGACCATCACATCGTTATAAGCCTCCTCCAGCACCATCTCATCGCGGGTTAAACGACGTAAAAAGCTCATCAGGCGGGGCTTGAAGCGCACATACAGGGCTTCCATCGCCGCCACATCGCGGGTCTCACTGATACGGGCCATAAGCTCTCGATCGAGAACATCGCGCTCATTAGCCTCTAGTTTTTCCGGGAGCTCAGTGGGCATCTGCCTGTGTCACGTTGCTTTGTTACTAGATAAGAGTCTGCCCCCCCGAAAAAGGTTCAACCCCCTTCCAGCGGGCCTATATCTTCTCGACCAGATTCCGCAGCGCATCGCAGTGCTTAACCCGCTCGGCAGTGGTGGTACCCACAAAATTGGCGTTCAGGCAGGTTACCCCGGCTTCCTTGTATACCTGCAGCTGATCGCGGACAAAGCCCTCCGGCCCCACCAGCGAGGTGGCATCAATATAGCTTGCCGGGATAGCCGCCGCCGCCTGGTCTTTCTTGCCTGACAGAAACAACGTTTGTATCTCTTCCGCTTCTTGTTCGTAGCCGTATTTGCGAAATACCTGATTGTAGAAGTTCTTGTCTTTGGCGCCCATGCCACCCACGTAGAGCGCAGCTTGTGGCCGCGCCATATCGCGGTACGACGTCAACCCCTCGCCGATCGCCACCGTGCCTCCCGTGTATACCTCAAGCGGCGCTCGCCCCGGATCCCGTTTTGCATTGCCTCGCCGCAGCGCATCACCCCACACGGCATCCATCTTTTGTGGCATGAAGAAGGTAGGCAACCAGGCATCGGCAATTTCTGCAGTCACCTCTACGCTCTTGGCACCCAGCGTTGCCAGCACTATGGGAATCTCATCCCGGTACGGGTGATTAATAATCTTCAGCGGCTTGCCAAGCCCAGTACCTTCACCTTCTGCCAAAGGAATTTGATACTTCTTTCCAGAGTAAGTGAGCTTTGATTCCCGCTTCCATACCTGCCGGCAGATATCTACCACCTCACGCATCCGCGTTACGGGGGCGTCGTAAGGCACGCTGTGAAAACCTTCTACTACCTGCGGTCCTGAAGCACCCAGGCCCAACATAAAGCGCCCTTCAGAGACCGCATCAATTCCAGCCGCCGTCATTGCAAGCGTTGCCGGCGTGCGGCTATAGAAATTCATGATGCCCGAGGCCAGCGTAGCCGTTTTGGTAATCGCTGCCAGATAACCCAGCGCACTTGGTGAATCAAACGAATATGATTCAGCCACCCAGATCACATCCACACCGGCTTTCTCAAGCTCGCCCAGCTCCTTTGCCTGCTGACTCACGTTGCCTCGTGAATAGTGCGCACTTACGCCAATCTTCATCGCTGATCTCCTGTTGCGGCCATGGTCGTTAAAGTTGTAATGCTTCTGATCATGCCCTAATTCAAGTCCGGTCTCATTGTTCAGCTCAGCCGCTTTCCGTGCGACTATTAGCTTTCTCGTCCATTGTTTTACAGGCTGCAAATGAATCCAGGCTCAGGGCCTCGCGTACTCGAAATCGGCAGCTTTGCCGCGGCCTACTGCGGCCGCCTGTGGCAGCGAGCCGGCGCCGATGTAGTGCAGGTTATGCCGCGACACAACAAACCGGGCTGGGTATCTGAAGAAGCCACAACCTTATTCACAGATATGGGCAAACGCCAGGTAGAGCTCACCCACGATCAAACACTGGCTGCGCTTGCTGCCCGCGCAGACATTGTCATCACAGAGGCCGCGACGGCTGACAGTCTGCTGGCTCTGGGATTCGACGATTGGACAACCCCAATCAAGGTGTCCATCACCCCCTTCGGTCTCACCGGCCCCAAGCGCAACTGGCGGGCAACACCCAACGTTTTGTTGGCCATGGGCGGATACACCAACATGATTGGTGCACCAAACCGCGAGCCGCTCAGTTTGCCCGGCCACTACATCGAGTTTCAAACAGGCGCACTAGGGTACGGCGTTTCGCAAGCCGCACACTTCGCCAAATCGAGTGACCGAATAGATTTGGGCATGCTTGAAGTACTCACAACGCTGCATCACTACACAACCGTGCGCTATCACGCTGATGGTCAAATAAGACAAAGGCGCGGCAGCGATCTTTGGTTTGTCGTGCCCTCAGATCTGTTCGCCTGCAAAGACGGTTGGGTATACCTGACCATCACGCCGAATTTCTGGGAGATGTTTACACTTATGCTCGAACGTCCAGAGCTCACTCTTGACGAGCGTTTTGCAAACAATGACCTGCGTATGAAAAATCGCGTTGAGCTGCAGAAAATAATCGCAGACTCTTTTGCAAGCTTCACCAGCAAAGAGCTTGAACAGAAAGCAAAGGAGTTCCGAGTGCCACTGGGCATTGCCCAAAGCCCGGCGGAAGTACTGGCAGATGCACACCTTGCCGAAAGAAACTTCTGGGACATAAGTGACGTTGCCGGACACAACAAACTGCAAAGCCCAGGCCTACCCTGGCGCGGACTGGAAACCGCTGTGCCCACCACAACCGCAACGCCAGTCTCCGCATCCGAGCTATGGTAGCCAGTAAAGTCCAAGGCCCACTATCGGGCGTACGCATACTTGATCTAACTCATGTCTGGGCAGGGCCGCTCGCTGTGCGAACCCTGGCTGACCTCGGCGCAACCGTTGTAAAAGTTGAACGGCCATTCGCACGCGGTACCCACGAAGCGGTGGCTACCCCGGTTGGCGGCTGGCTGGGTAACCCCGAAGAACATCCACACTGGAACCGAAACGGCGTGTACGTAAAGTTGCAGCGCAATCGCTTTGGCATGGCGCTCGACTACAAGACAGACGCCGGCCGCGCCGTATTGCTAGAACTGGTCGCCCAGGCTGACGTTGTCATTGAAAACTACAGTGCAAACGCTATGGCCGGATTAAAGCTCTCATACACCGAGCTCAGTGCGGCCAACCCGAAAATTGTCTACGTCACCATGCCCGGTTATGGCTCAACCGGCAGCTACAGCGACCGCGTTGCGTTTGGCACCGTCATCGAATCACTGTCGGCGCTTACCTATATGACCGGCTACTCACCAACCGAACTCTACAACTCGGCACAAGCACTGCCCGATGCCATGGGTGGTATGCATACCGTTGCCGCCATCGCCGGTGCACTCACTGAGCGCGAACGCACCGGCCAAGGCATGCGCGTTGAACTTTCTTTGCACGAATCGGGCGTGACCATCAGCGGCCCCTGGTTGGTTGCTCAACAGATCGATGAGCAAAAGCCCGCGGCCATGGGCAATCGTCATCCCGCCATGGCGCCGCACGGAATATATGCGTGCCTGGGCGATGATCAGTGGCTAGCAGTGGCTTGTGAAGACGATTCACAATGGGCGAGCTTGCTGAAGGTTGTTGGTGAACCATCTTCGTTGTTTGAAAGCTGGGATCTTGCAGCCCGCCAGGAAAATGCAGATGCCATCGATGAGGCCATTTCAACTTGGACCGCGCAGCGAACAAAAGCCGATGCAACTGAAGCACTACAGAATGCAGGTGTACCGGCAGGACCAGTAAACAACTCACCCGAAATGCTCGCCGATGAACAGCTTAATAAACGTGGTTTCTACGACTTCCGTGATCGGTTTGATGTCAGCTTTCAGGGTGACCCGGTTCATCGCAATCATTCAGGCGTTGAGAACTGGCTGCCGAGCCCGTACATGGGCGAACACAACGCTGAGGTGTTAGGCAGCTGGCTCGACTACAACGATGAGCAGATCAGCGCCCTGACGAGCGCGGGTGTACTGGTCACCGAACCGCCTCTTCAGTAGCGTCGAAACACAGAGCACCCAGGTATGGACAATTATTCAGGACTCGGGCTTTCAGAACCTTCAGAAAAGGTCCGGGCTCTTGTAACGGCTATTCGTTCTGCGCCCACTATGAACACAGTGGGTGTAGAGGCGTCACGACAGTCAGCCGGCAACCGCCAGACAACACCGAAGCGCGAAGAAGTACACTCAATCACTGAGCACACTATCTCCTCTGGAGACACGCCATTCGATGTGCGCTGCTATCGAGCTTCACCTGCAGACTTGCAGCCCGTTGTGGTTTATTTCCATGCTGGCGGTTGGATTCTTGGTGACCTCGAGCATTCCGATCACCTGTGCAGACGCATGGCAAACCAGATGGGCGCCGCGGTTGTGAACGTTGATTATCGTCTCGCTCCCGAGTCTGTTTTCCCGGCGGCTTTCGATGACTGCGTGGCCGCAACGCTATGGGCTCGAGAACACGCATTATCAATTGGCGGTGATCCAACTTGCATCGCACTTGCTGGCGAAAGTTCAGGCGGGGGGCTCGCCGCTGCAGTGGCATTGGAATTGAGTAACAAAGCCGACACCGCGCCCAATTTCCTGCTGCTACTTGAGCCCGCACTCGACATCCGCACAACGAGCAACTCTTGGCAAACGCTGGGAGCTCTGTTTGCGCCGGTCCGAGAACAGATGGACTGGATGTGGTCGCTATATGCACCCGATAAGTCGATGCGATCTGACCCACGAGTCAGTCCGTCGGTTGCAAAGACGATTCCTGAATGGCATCCAGCAACTCTGATCGTTGCCGCCGAGTACGACCCACTTAAAGACGAGGCCATGGCTTACGCAGAAAAACTAACCGCTCAGGGAATTGCAGTGACGGCACGGATCGAACCCGGACTACCACACGCGTTCTGCAACCTGGGCGGATTCTTACCGCAAGGCCTGCAAGCCTTCGATCACGCCATAGCTGAAATGAATACTCGCCTGAGGCAAGACCAAGATGTTTGAAATTGACCCCACAAAGCGCTACGACATGCCCGTTGTGTTTGGCCCATCGGATCTTCCTGACGTCACAAACATAGGCGACACCCGAACCATCGCCATTCCGTTCAAAACCGAGAAAGCGGCGCTAACTCAATATATTCCAGGGTTCTTTACGTTACCTGATGAACCCGTTGTCACTGTATCCAGCTCAAACTTTTCTGATGTCGACTGGTTGGGCGCTGGCCGAGGCTACAACGTTACTAGAGTGACCACGCCAGTTTCCTACGATGGCTCGGAAAAGCTAACCGGGCCCTACAGTCTGGTGATCTGGGAGTCAGACTCAAAACCCGTTATTGCAGGCCGCGAGTTTCAGGGTTATGCAAAGATTGTAGGCCGCACGCCCCTCCACGAACGCACAGACGATCTTGCGGCGTTCGAGTGCTTTGAGTACGACGACCGGTTAGTACGCGGCGAAGTCAGCGAACCCAAGGCCGTGCCTGAATCCAAAGTAAGCGCGCTTAATACTGGTGCGCCCAATATCGCGCTGGGTTGGAAATACATTCCAAGCCCAGAGGGCGGAGCAGACGCTGATTACCCTACAAAGCTTGTGAGCTATTCGACCATCAACGCCGTTTGGCGTGGTGTCGGCAGCATCACTTTTGATGAACCCACATGGCAACAAGCACCACTGTCTTCAAGAATCATCGCGGCCCTTCGAGACCTTCCAAACCTCGGTTACGGATCAGCTTCTATCGTCCACGGTGCGAATACGCTGCATCGTGACGATGTTCGTCGCCTTCGCTGATAGTGGCAGCCGTGCCATTTGTGCAGCTAGTACAGAACGCCGGCGTATGAGACTCTAGCGGCATATAAAAGAATCAGACTGACCATGGCCGCAAGAAAAACCCTAAAGCTTGATTTTGCGGTTGCTGTCGACGAGTTGAAACCAACCCCCGCAGAACGACGGCGCGCAACACAGCGCAACAGAATCGCCCGGGAAGCCGCGACTATTTTTGAAGAGCATGGCGGCGAAAAAGAAGGCGGCCACGACAAAACTACCGCCGAAGAAATTGCGGATAGGTCCGATATCTCAGTCAGAACATTCTTCCGCTATTACCAAAGCAAGACCGATGCGATTTACGTAGATGTTCCATCCGCTGTAAGCGCACACCTTGCGTTAACCAGCACTCTGCTTGAACGCATGCGACCCGCAGACGCAAGTCTTGCCGCATCGGTCGTGCTGCTAACAAATTCGCTGAGGCACCCTTCGGCCGCCAACCGATTGCTTCAGGCAATGTCATCCGAAATATTTGTCGCACGTCGGTCGACATTGCGACAGGAATGGCGACAAGACCTGGCAGACCTAATCGCACCCCAGATTGCGGATCAGATAAGTGATGCAAGAGAGCGTCAGTTGCAAAGCCTGACGCTCGCCACGAGCACGCTCAACATTCGTGAAATTGCCATGGAATATTGGTACTGGAACGAAGGGCGGATTCCGGTAGTAGATTGTTTTAACAAAGCGTTGGCAACCAACCAGCAGACTAGCCAGTCAGAAATACCTCGGGCGCTTTCGGCCTGAAATGACCGAATCACAAACGAAAACCAAGGTGTGTTTTGTCGCTGGCGGTGCTACAGGAATTGGCGCCGAGGTCTCGCGCTTGATGGCTGGTGCCGGTCACCGAATCGCCATTTTCGACATCAACCAGGAAGACGGCGGGCAACTCGCCGCTGAGCTCGGCGGCCACTTCTTCCACACGGATGTCCGAAAAGAAGAGAGCTTCGCGCAAGCCGCGTCAGACTGCATCGCGCAACTCGGTGTACCTACCTACGTTTCACTAAACTTTGGAGTAATGACCGCGGCCAGCGATTCCCCATTCCTGCCGTTAGAAAAAGTCGACACAGCCGCGTACCGAAGAGTGATGTCGGTGAATGTAGATGGCGTGTTCTTTGCGCTCCGCCACCTTATTCCACTCATGCGTGAGTCAGGTGGTGCGATTACTGTCACCGCGTCTCGCGCTGCACTAGTGCCCACTGCCGCTGATGTGATTTACGCGGCGAGCAAAGCCAGTGTTCTGCACTTGACGCGCAGTGCGGCTGCCAGCGAGCGCAAAGGTCGCCTGCGAATAAACGCGCTGTGCCCGGGAACGGTTGATACCGGCATGCTTTCTACTGTGGTTCGAGAAGCTGGCATCCCCCTCATCTCAGCCACCGATATGGCACGCGAAGTCGTCAGTCTGATGATCGATGGCAAAAATGGCGAGGTACGCGGCAGGATTCACGGTAAAGATGCGCAGACCATAGGCGTGTTCAACAACGAGTTCGAATATAAGCCGACTCGTTCATAAGTGGCATAAGTGACATACCGGACAAAAGTGGCACGACTGCCATATTGACAATCATGCCGGATCATTGCAAAATCAAAGCATCCGGTAGAAATAGCGAGAGTACGTGATGAAAGTAGGCGTAACTATTTGGTTTCAGAACATGGTCGATATGCAGGAGAGGACCATGAATGGTGACCTCAAGCAGCCCATACCCCGTTCTGATTTCGAATGCTTGCAAGACGACTTCGCGCTCTGCGATTTAGTTGAGCCTTTAGGTTTCGACAAACTTTGGACGATCGAACATCACTGCAGCCCGTACGGCATGACGGTTACACCCACGCAGATCTTCTCCTACATGGCCGGACGCACAAAGCGCATTGGCTTTGGCAGCATGGTTATGGTGTTGCCCTGGAACGATCCCATCCGACTAGCCGGTGAGATCGCGTTACTCGACAACATGCTCGCCGGCCGCGAACTGAGTATCGGTGTAGGTCGGGGTGCTGCGCCCCAGGAATTCGCAGCCTTTCGATCAGACTATTCAGAATCTCGTGAGCGCATGCTCGAAATTCTGGAAATATTACGTCTTGGGCTTAGCCGCGAGTTTTTCTCCTACGACGGCAAGCACTATCAAATCCCAGAAACCTCAATACGCCCACAACCTCACACTCCAGATCTAACCCGCAATATGTTGATGGCCTGGAGCAGTCCAGAAACGCGCCAGGTGGCAGCTGAGTCTGGCTGTGCGCCGCTCTTTAACAACTTCAGCAACTGGGAGAGCGTTCGCGAATCTACCGATGAGTTCAACGCCATACGGCGCAGCAACGGCTGGGAAGAAGTTGTTGCAACTGTGGCTGGGCCGGTGTTTGTGTCACACGACAAAGAGAAAGTTGCGCAGGCCCGCGAATGGGTGAAGATGACCTACGACACCAGCATTTGGCACTACGGGCTCTTTAACCAACCTTCTATGCGTGCTTTGCTCGAAGGAAAGTCGGGAGCGGAGCTGGATGCAATTGTAGACGCGATTCGAGAAAAGTCGCTGAAAGTCGGTGCGTTTGGCACGCCCGAAGAGGTGCTCGAACAACTTATCAATGCCCAGGAAGCCACAGGTTTTGGCGAGCTTATCTGCCAGATGAGCTACGGCATGATGCCGAACGACTGGGCAAAAGAAAGCATGACACTGTTTTCTGAGCATGTGCTGCCTGGCTTAAAAGCAATCGATGCTGAGAGTACCCACAGCGCAAGCTTTGCGGATGTGGAAGCAAGTCGAAGCGGTGCTAGTGTGGCAACAGCGGGTTAAATTTCCTCGGTCAGTTACGCATTCTTCAGGGTCTTCATAAGAATTGTTCCGTTTTTTGAACTATCCAAACTAACAATTTGCCAAGCAAGCTTCTGATACAAACCGGGGACATCAGACAATACAAACAACTCGTCTATCACCAGGCGCTTTGCTTCACCCTCGGCCGCTTGCACCAGTCGCGAAGCAATACCCTTTTTTCGATGAACGGGTGAAACAAGCACCGCGTTTACCCAAACAGCAATTTCAGGAGTACCCGGCTTAGCAAAGGCGCCAAAAATGAGCCCACCTAACAACGATGTCTGCTCATCCACCGCGACGACCGGTGCTGGAATAGTCACTTCGGCGTGATTACCTTCAAACGGATCAATGTGTCCCCACTCAGATTCCAGCCACTCACGAAGCTGAACAAGCAACGCAGCAGAAACAGAATTACCGGTCAATATGTTGGCCACAGTGAATACCTATAGTTCCGGTCCACGTTAGAGTGCATCGTTCTGGCTCAAAATCAAAGAGTCATAGCCTGGGCGCAGTTTGGGTTGGGAACGCACTGCCAACACCTCGCGGAATCCTGCATACTGAGGGAAAGACCATAGATAGTTTTGATTTTCGTGAATTTTTAGGGGTGGGTTCGGTGTTCAAAGCCAATATAAAACGGGCAGTTGGTATTCTCTTGGCGCTTTCAGCTGCGGCAACTACGGCAAGTGACGATAGCTTACCCGGCGGCTGGACACTTGCAGATGATGGCGTCCTAACTAAAGGAACCTCGTACGTACAAGTGTTCGATAGAGTGGAATTAGATGGTCTGAATTCGACTGAATATATGAAGAGCATTGAAGAGTCTACCTATAAACCCGGCGATGTCCTCGTCGAGGTTCAAGAAATAAAGGGTGGTAAGTATGTCGTGCAACTCACACGCCTTATCGAGCGCGACGGTGTTGCCGCACGCTCGGTCCTAATGCTGTGCAAGGGCGGTCAACTTAAAGATCATCTTTTAGAAATCTATACGGAGAGAACAAAAGCGATCGATTTGTTTGCCGCAGGGAAATATGCGATAGGTATTTGTGCTTCGTAGGCCTCAACCGACGAGAACTTATGGACGACTTCGCCTGCTATCAGTCGCCACGTCAATCCGATGTTCCGGACATGGAAATAGAATTGGTGGACTCAAGCTAAGCCCCATCTGGAGCGGCAGAAGCTGCACTCGCGCCTGAGGCAGCAGCAATCGCGAACCCCGTCTGTGCACTCAGTGGCAACCGTCAGCGCGGATGGCAATTCCCCAGCATTTTTACTGGGTTTTCTAGGATTCCTGTGATACTGTATATATATACAGTATCAGTGTTTATCACAGGGAGAATCGCCATGAACGCAACTGCCCAACTCATTCAACAGTCAAACCCGCACCAACTAAACCCAGACCATTTAAACCCACACCATTTAAACCCACACAACTTCGGCAACTTCACGCTGCGCGCACTGTTTGATGAAGCGCGCC
>CAZFIA010000053.1:0-23687 GCA_964519335.1 uncultured Pseudomonadales bacterium | reverse complement strand
AGTTATCAGGGCCAAACAAGAGCAAGAACAGGAACAGGAACAGGAACAGGAACTGGAACTGGAGTTAAAGAGCAACGGAGCCTCAAAGCAGATGGTTCCTGATCTAGATCTGTTAAGGAAGAACAGGATCGTTGCACATTTAGACGACAAAAATGGCAACGCGATGCGCGTGCTGCGCTCTCAGGTACTAGGCAAGCTAACCAAGAACAAAATGAACACACTAGCAATAGTGGGTAGTTCGCCAGGTATCGGCAAAACAACTATTGCATGCAACCTCGCACTGGCGATTTCGCAAGACTTAAACCAAACGGCCATGCTGATCGACCTTGATTTGCGAAAACCCCGCGTAGGGAACTGTTTAGGGATCGAAAACAAACTTGGTGTAGCCGACCATCTCGCAAAAGATATTGACTTCTCCGATATCCTCATAGAATCGGGCTTCGACGGTCTAGTTGTTGCACCTGGCAAGCCTTACAGCAACGCAAGCAAACTTCTCGAATCGCATAAACTCGAAAAGCTATTGCTGGACGCCAAACAACACTCTCCTAATCGAATCGTCATCGTAGATTTGCCGCCAGTGTTGGTAGTCGCAGACTATCTCGCGGCGCTTCCGCATGTTGATGCAGTATTACTCGTTCTCGCGGAGGGCGAAACCAGCCGGAGCGAAGTTACTGAATTAAAACGCGCTATGGAAAACACCCCTGTTGTAGGAGCGGTAATAAACAAATCGACAACGGTAACTAAATCAAAATACTACAGCGAGTATTACGGAAGCTAGCGCTTACTTTCGTACTCTATTGCGGCCCGGCCTGGTAGTTTTGGCTGACCTCTTCTGACCCAAGCGCTCTATCGTAGATAGCAATCAAATCGATCGTACCTAACCATGGTCGGTCCTGTGTCGACTCATTGGCAACAGACAATGCAAAATTTTGATGCCAATTGTGTAGCCCCCCATCAATCAGATCACTAGCTAGCACCACATTATCAATATACAGGGTCGCCAGACCAGAGCTATCACGCACGTAAACCACATGGCTAAGGTCGGTAGCCAGTGTACCCGCGCCACTCGACAGCGACGGGTTCAATCCATTTGTACCCGTAACAAGGGTTCTGAGCCTTACGTCTATCTGATCGCCGCCGTCCGCGCTGCCTTGGCCAAGAGTCAAGTTGCGCTGCCCAGTACCACGCGACAGGCTCACTATCCTAGCGGGGCCATTCTGATTTAAATCTGCGGTACTTATCCAGGCCTCAACAGTCACTGCCTCAGTGGCTTCGATGCCATCGTTCAGTTTTCTGGCTGCACCTGCAGAGCTCAACAGCGTGGGCTGATCTATTGTCAACGAACCGCTAGAGCCAGAGTTCCAGGTTACGCGGCCGGGGTTCGCGATGCTGAGATCGAGTGGGGCGCCCGATCCCGAGCTGTCATTTACGCTGGTTCCAGTACCTTCATCAAAGCGATAGAGAGCCAGCAATCCATTGCTGACTCTCGGCAATAAGATACTAAGGGTTACCTCCGCAGTATTAGAGACATCGCCGTCATTATCTTGAAACTCGTACTCATAGCTGTCGGTTGTATCAAGACCACCATTGTGGGTATAGGTCACATCGCCAGTGGTCGCATCAATCTGCGTTAAACCATTTAGAGGTAACCTGGTAACATCAACTGTAGTTGGGTCGATGCTACCGTCAGGGTCTGAGTCATTGCCCAGCACAGCGGTTACCACCGACAAGCCTTGCACAACGGTATCTGTGTCATCTGCAGCGACAGGCGGCTGATTGGGTTCGCCTACGGTGATCGTAACCGTCGCCAAATTCGAAACTAGTCCGAGCGCATCACTCACTCGATACTGATAGGTATCGACCACTGATGAAGGGCCAGTATGTACGTACGTTATCTCGCCGTTCACGGGATTAGCTTGGGCATCTCCAAACGATGGATCAACTTCAACAACTACCGAGGCTGCATCAAGACTTCCGTCTGGATCACTGTCGTTGCTCAGCACGTCGGTTACCGCTTGCCCACCAATAATGGCCTGATCGGTATCGTCTTGAGCGCTGGGTGCCTGATTGCCTCCAACCGCAAAGTACTTTTCCTGCAGATAGGCTTGCAACTGGTCAAACTCGGCTGAAGTAAGCGCGCGATCGTAAGCCATGATCGCAGCTACCTGCATATCAATCGCCGGCGAACTGTCAATTTCTGCACCAACAACAATACGGTTCAGCGAGGTATTGAAGTTATCAACTGAATGCGTGCCGATAACATTGTTAGCGCGATAATGGGTAGCTACCTCTGAACTAACGACTACAGATTGCACAAGCCATCCCGCTGCTGTACCTGGCTCAGAAGACACAAAATCGGTACACCAGCCCTGTAGTGCTAAATCACCCGTTGGTGCAGTGACGAGACCAAACGTTTGCTGGCACGTGTCTGTGCCGTAGGCAAAACCGCCAAATCCCGTGCCTCGATAGTTAACCACCATTACTACGGTGCGATCGGCAGATCCGATGGGCAAATCATTAACAGCAGATAGTCGCTGCAGCCGGTCGGTTACCCCATCAAAATCGATGACAGGGCGGCCGTTAAGCGCGGATTCAAGCAGCTCAGGACCACCTACTGCGGTCAAACTGTTGCCACTCGCAGACGAATCAAACCAATCGGTAACCTCGGTGCCGGCCGTTAGCACACCCTGGTCAGCCTCTAAGTGCAGTACCAACCCCTGCTCGGGAAAGGTGCTGTCACTGATAGAAATATTCACTGCCGCAATATTGGATGTCGCAGCATCGTCATCCATAAACTCGTAGCGTAAGAGATCCGACCCAGAGGCTCCGTCATCGTGGTTGTAGGTAATCTGCCCCGTTGTCGGGTTGACAGAGTAGGTACCATTGGCCGGATCATCCACCACACTCACAGTGGTTGGATCTATGGTTCCGTCCTGATCCGAATCGTTAGAAAGAACATCGATGGTGATCGAACCCCCTCTTACCAGCTGCACACTATCGTCAACCGCCATTGGCGGTACGTTCGGCAAACCAGAAATTGACACTGTAACGGTAGCCAGATTTGATGCCGCCCCTTGCGCATCAAAAACCTGATACTGGTAGGTATCGTTAGGCACGGTGCTTACGCCGTTGTGGGTATAGATGATCTCTGAGGTAAGGGTGTCAACCGTTGCAGTTCCATGAGTTGGCTGCACTACGACCGAAATGCTGGCGGCATCCAGTTGCCCTTCCGGATCACTGTCATTGGCTAACACTTCAGTTGCAACGTTGCCGTCAAAAGCAACCGAATCACTATCGTCCAATGCTGCTGGCGGAATGTTGCTTCCAGAAAAGTACTTCTCCTCTATGTATTCTTGAATCTGCGCAAACTCAAGCGTGCTAACGGCCCGATCCCAGACAAAAACAGCCGCAACCTGCATTCCAATAGCTGGGTTTCCGTCGATTTCTGCGCCAAGAACAATACGAGACAGAGCGGTATCAAAATTGGTACCAGCCTGGCTGTCGATCAATGCAGTGCCTAGATATTGATCGAGCTGACCCGAGCCTAGTAATGAGCTGTGCGTCAGAAAACCCGCGCCGGTGCCAGCGGTGGTAGTTAGATAGTCAACGCACCAGCTCTGCACGGCGAGGTTGCCGTTGGGCCCGACTATGTTGCCAAAGGTTCTACTACACGCATCGTCACCCCAGGCAAACCCGCCAAAGCCCGCTTCTTGATAACTGGCAACAAGTACGACAGTACGGTCAGCATTCCCGGAAGGTAGACCTGTTAATCCACCGATACGTTCAAGGCTATCGTCAACGCCATCAAAGCTGATGATAGGTAAGCCATTCAATCCGTTGCTCTGCAGTATCGGATCACCCGCACTACTCAGGTGGTTCTGAGAATCTGACTGGTCTAGCCATTGGGTGACCGTTGAATTGTTGCCGAGGATGGTCCCCTGGTCACTTTCCAGTCGCAGCACCAGACCAGCGGTTGGAACATCTGAGTTACCGATATCGATATCAACGGTGGCTTCATTCGAAGACTCGCCAAGATTGTCCATAACTTCGTAACGCAAAGAGTCTGCGTTCGTCGCAGTTCCGTTATGAACATAAGTGATAAGACCTGTATTGGGGTCGACGCTATAAGAACCGTTCACCGGAATCGAAGTTACAGTAACCGTGGTTGGATCGATGGCGCCATCATCATCTACATCATTACTAAGCACATTGATCTCTACGGTACCACCAACGCTCGTTGTCACCTGATCATCGTTTGCTACGGGTGAGCTATTGCCAGCTCCATTAATGGTTATGGCAACAGTAGCAATATTGGAGGGCAGACCCGACAGATTAAAAACTCGATATTGGTAACTGTCCGCACCACCCGGGGTGCCGTTATGGGTATAGGTAATCTCACCAGTAGTGGGATTCACACTCAGAGACCCGCGCGTTGGAGCGACACCCACTATGGCTACTGAGGTCACATCAATACCGCTATTCAAATCAAAATCGTTTTCCAACACATCAGTAACGACGCTCTGCGAGCTATTCACGATGTCAAAATCATCTACCGCTACAGGTGTTTGTTCTGAGTTTGCAGCGAAGTATTTCTCCTGCAAGTACGTTCGCGCTGCATTGAACTCGGTTACCGTAAGATCACCGTCATAGACAAGAACCGCAGCTACTTGCATGGACAGCGCAGGGTCGCCATCTAGTTCTGTTCCCAGACGAATCCTGGCGAGCGCTGTGTCGTAGCTAGTCGCAGAATGCGTGCCAATCAAATCATCGTTCATGTAATGAGTTAACTGTCCACCTTCCATACGAGCAGATTGCAACAGCCAACCTTGCCCCGTACCTAACAAGCCGGAATCGAAATCTGTACACCATCCTTGAACAGTAAGATTGCTATTGGCATGCACAATAGTTCCAAACGTCCTATCACATTCATCGAGCCCGTAGGCGAAGCCGCCATAGCCAGTGTTAGCCACATAGTTCGCTACCATGAGAACCGTGCGATCAGCGTTACCGGATGGAAGATTAACGCCAGCAAGTCGCTCTAGAACATCGTCTACGCCATCGAAGGTGACTACGTTCAAGCCATTAAGAGCCCCTACCTCCAACGTAGGTTGCCCAGCACCTGCAGTGAGGGTGTTGCCTTGTCCAGAGCCGTCTGTCCATGTTTGCACTGCATTTTGATTGCCAAGCGTAAGACCATTGTCAGACTCTAACCACATCACAAGTCCCGTTTCGGGCAGCGCAGTAGACCCTACCCGCAATTGAACTACAGCTTCGTTAGAAACCAGGCCAGCGTGATCGCGGACTTCATAAGTGAAGGTATCTTGGCTGTTTGCTCCAGCAATCGGCGAATAAGTAATTTCACCAGTTAACGGATCGACCACTACAGATCCCAAACCTGCCGATTGAACTAAGGCAACAGTGGTTTCATCAACCGTACCGTCTGGGTCAGAATCATTGGCCAGAACCGGTATGACTACCGACGAGCCCGCAACAACAAACGCAAAATCATCTTCCGCTACCGGCGCTTGATTGGCATCAACAGTGATAGTTACCGTGGCCACATTAGAGATTGCGCCGGGAGCGTCAAAAAACTGGTATTGATAAGAGTCCGAGGCCGCTTCGGCGTTGTTTGTATAAGAGACTTCGCCCGTACCAGCATCCACAGAAACCTCCCCGAAAGATGGCTCAGTGGTGATCACCACAGATGAGACGTCAATTGAATTTTCTGGATCGACGTCGTTACCAAGCACCGCTGTGATTACTATTCCACCTGCACCCACAGAGTCTGCATCGTCTAACGCGGTCGGAGGAAGATTGCCAGCACTGCCCAGGTACTTTTGTTGTAAATAGGTTTGCACCTCCGCAAATTCGACGGCAGTAAGGGCCCGGTCATAGACCAACACTGCGCCCACCTGCATATCAACATTTGGCGTTCCATCAATTTCTGCACCAATGTGCATCTGCGTTAACGCCGTATCAAAGTCTGCAACGTTGTGCGTGCCGATTAAGGTTGAACCGAGATACTGTTGTGCACCTTCACCGCTCACTATGATGGTGTGGCTGAGCCAGCCAGCACCAACAGCGTTTTCAGCAGTTTCAAAATCGGTGCACCAGCCCTGCAGTGTCAAATTACCCGAAGGCGAGACCACTGCACCAAAGGCCTGTTCGCAATCAGCTGCACCATAACTGATGCCGCCAAAGCCCGGCCCGCGATAGTTTGCAAGCGCTACAATCGTTCTATCAGCATTGCCACCAGGGAATGCACTTAGCACATCTAGGCGTTCAAGAACATCGCCATTACCGTCTAGATCAATTGCAGGCAACCCATTGAGTACATTGCTTACCAGCACAGGATCTCCTGCGCTCAAGAAGTGATTGCCGTTCCCGGATAGGTCATTCCAACCTGTGACTCCACCTCCACCGTCTAATACAACACCGCTGTCAGATTCCAAGCGCAGCACCAGGCCAGCTTGCGGCACAAAATTTGTACCGATGGAGAGACTAACAACTGCAATATTCGATGATCGTCCATCGAGATCGCGCACCGAATAGCGGAAGCTATCACCAGTAGTAAGTCCTCCGATGTGCGTGTACGTGATCTCGCCCGTCTGTGGGTCTACTGAAACATCGCCGTTATCGGGCTCAACTTCGATCTCCACCGAAGTGAGGTCTAGCGGTCCATCAGCATCACTGTCGTTAGCAAGAACAGGGATAACTACCGATCCCGCGGTTAGAACATTGGCAAAATCGTTCACTGCAACAGGTGGCGACCCAATCAGAACGCTAACTTCCAAATCGACAGTCGCCAAATTGGAGACCAACCCAAGGTTGTCAGAGACCTGATACTGAAAGCTATCGGTTAGGTTCTGGCTGCCATCGTGGGTATAAGTCACCTCTCCTGTCGCTGAATCAACGGCAGTACTGCCATGATTTGGCGGTACTTCAACAAACACTGTGGCAGCGTTAATCGTACCGTCGGAATCTGAGTCATTGCCGAGGACATCCAGCGCAACTGAGTCACCCTCAGCTACCGCTCCCGTATCATCGAGGGCAATAGGTGATTGGTTCAACACGCCGGTCCCAGCCACAAAGTTCTGCGTAACTTCTGCAGCACCCAGGGCCCGGTCATAGATAGCAACCAGATCAAAAGTACCCAGCCAGTGACGCGAATCGCCAACTTCGCTACCAAGCAGCAACTTGTAGTTATCGCTCCACGAGCTGGTGGAACCCCCAATAGTGGAGGTTGAGATCATGACGCCGTTAACATAGAACGTGGAAGTACCGTCACTATGGCGCGTATACACCACATGTTGCTCGACAGTGCCGACCGTATTGTCGGGGGTGCTATGCGCTGACGCGGTACCATTGTGATTGGTGCTCGTGGTTCTTAGTCGAGTGTTGTAGGCCGACGCTTCTTGTCCGAGTGTAACGTTGCGCGCGCCGGTGCTTGCCGAAATGCTCACCACCCTTGCAGGCCCAGACTGGGTTAGGTTGCTGGGAACAATAAGTGCTTCGATAGTAATTTCGTTACTCACCTTCACCGCATCATTTATCTTGGAAGCAGCTCCCGGAGAAAAGATTGATGCGCCTTGATCAAGAGTTAGAGTTCCGTCGCCCCAGGTGACGTCTTGAGGATCTTGAATCACCAGATCAAGCGGGTCGCCAACACCTGATGTGTCGGTGATGGTCACGCCCGATTGTTCATCGAAGGTGTACAGCGATAGCAACCCGTCGGTAACTCTCGCACCCTCGCCAATAGAGATCGTGACTGTAGCGTTACCAGATATCAGCCCAAAGTCATCTTGGACCTCATATTGATAGCTATCCTGCCCAAGAGCCGGGCCGATGTGAGTGTAGGTGATCACCCCGGATACCGGATTAACGCTAACAGTACCTTTAGAAGGTTGGTTAACAATAGAAACTGTGGTTCGGTCAATACCAACATCATCGGTGTCGTTCGCCAGCACATTGGTCAGTACCGAACCAAAAGGTTGAACGCTAGCGATATCGTCAACTACTACAGGCGGCAGGTTGCCATTAGAGACATTGATGATCACCGTTGCAGAATTGGATTGCGCGCCCAGGTCATCGGAAACTCGATACTGATAACTATCGGTTGTGCCGACGCCGTTATGGATATAGGTGATTTCGCCTGTCGCTGTGTTGACCTGCGTTGAGCCGTTGATCGGCTGAGAAACCACGACGACACTGCTCGGATTGAGTGTGCCATCCACGTCACTGTCGTTGCCTAAGACATTAGTTACTGCAGATTGCCCCACTAACACAGTATCTGTATCGCCTGTTGCTACAGGTGGTTGATTGCCCGTTGTACCGAAGTACTTGCTTTGCAGGTAGTTTTGTATCTCGCCTCGTTCCGCTCCAGTCAGCGCCCGGTCATAAATCAGCGCCGCTGCGACTTCCATACCTACAAAAGGCGTACCGTCGATTTCTGCACCAAGCACCAGAACACCAGCAACGGTATCGAAGGCTCTCGCTGCCGAATCGATGAGTACGTTGTCTTTGTAGTGGGCAACTTCACCACCAGTAAACACAGCAGATTGGACCAGCCAGCCAGCGCCGTTACCTTCAGTGCTAGACTGCAGATCATTACACCAGCCTTGAACCGCCAAATTTCCAACGTTGTCTACCACCGTGCCGAATGCTCGGGTACATTCAGGGACGCCATAAACTAGGCCACCAAAGCCGTTGGAGTTGTATCGCGCAAGCAATACAACCGAACGATCTTCGTTGCCTTCTGCCATCCCCATTAAGGCGGTCACACGCTCTAGCTTGTCGTCATTGCCGTCAAAACTAATAGTAGGCAAACCATTCAATGACCCTGGTATTAGGGTGGGTGCGCCAGCGGCCGTAAGATGATTTTGTCTGGGAGACTGGTCAAACCACTCTGTAACCTGCCCCACACCCGTGGTAGAGACACCGGCATCAGCCTCTAGGTACAGAACCAACCCGCTACCCGGAATCGATTCACAGGCGCCATTCTCAACAAAATTTGCGGTAAGTGTTTCGTCAGTAGTTGGAACCGTATAGGCGTGTGTTTGTGTGCCGCCGTCTGACCAACTGACGAAATCGTAGTTAATACCCGACGAACAAACACTGTCTGGTACAGATACCACGTGTTGAAAATCGATGAGTGTGTCGTAAACCGTCTGATTCGTAACAGGCACGCCATCAACAAATATCTCGGTAGAGATTGGTGTGGTGGCAAATGTGATATCAACCTTATCTGGAAGGACAGTGACCGTCTCTGTCGTACTGATATTGTCAGAATCAGTAACCGTTACGGTGAAGTTGTATCCAGTGTCCCCGAGGTATTCATGTCCGGTAGTGTTGATTTGGAAGGTTCCACCAAGCCCTGGGTTATTTGTTATGGCTGGATGAGTATGCGTGTTATGAGCAAGCTCTACATTCCAGGAAAAGTTGCTCGCCTGCAGTGTTTCATCGGGATCGGTTGCGCTTGCCGCGTAGGTGATCACATCGCCTGCACGAAACAGTTGATTGGGTGAAGGCTGTGAAATTGTAACTCCGGGCAAATTGCCAACCTGCACGACAAAAATATCTGACGATGTTGTGTTCTCGGCGTCAGACACCTGAACGAAAGCGTTGTAGGGTCCATTGGATTGATAGGTATGGCTAACCGTTGCACCAAAGGCATCATTGCCATCGCCAAAGAACCAGTGATATTGCAGCGCATCATCTTCTGGATCGTTAGCATTCACTGAGAACGTGACCTGCGCGGGGGCTTCACCTGGCGCAGTATTCACATTAGTAGAGTTTATGACCGGAGGCTGATTAGTAGCAGTGAAATTAATTCGGTAGGCATTACCTCGAAGATCAGCGTAATAGAGCCGCCCATCAGCACCCTGCATTAAATGCACAATGTTCCGCACACCCGGGAAGGTTCCAAAATCTTCATCCGACGCTACGCTGCCATCAGGGTTCAGATTTAGAAAACGAATTATCCGACCCGCAAAATCGGCATAGAACAGATCTCCCACGTACTCACTTGGGTACAAATTGCCTCGATACACCGTACCCATTGTTACGGCGCCACCTCTACCGGGTATGTGGGGGTAATCGAACACCGGGTCGGAAAACTGGGGGTCAAGGCATTGGCCTTCACAGGCGGGCCAGCCAAAATTCGCACCAGCAGTTGCTACATGAATATCCTCGCGAGCTGTATTGCTGTTGTTACTGCCGACTTCTCCAATGTAGAAGCGCTCTGTGACCAGATCCCAATAGGCGCGATAGGGGTTACGCAGACCACGGGCCCATATTTCATCAAGATTTGGGCCGGCACCGTCATGGAACGGATTATCCGCAGGAATGGAGCCGTCGCTGTTGATACGAATAACTTTACCACCCGAACGGGTGAGATCCTGAGATTGGGCGCCATCAAATTCCTCGCCGGTTGCGAGGTAGAGTCGACCGTCGGGACCAAACCCCATTCCCCCGCCGTAGTGACAGCAATCTGTCCAATCTTGGCTGGCCTGCCAAATCATCAACTCACTAGCGGCCGAAGCTTCATCACCCGTATGGGTGAATCTGGAAATGCGATTACGGTTACTGCTGCCGTGAGTGTAGTAAACGTATATATAGGGGTTCTGCGCGAAATTTGGGTCAACGGCCATCGTTGCGACGCCGCGCTCATCGCCAAACTCTACGTCTGGAATGGTTAAGTAATCGCTGGCGGTTATCGGGGTTGGGTCACTTGGATCGAAGATCTTTATGTCACCGGTTTTTTCTGCAGCGAGCATCCGACCATCGGGAAGTTGGACCAGGTAAGTCGTATTATCAAGATTACCAGCAACAACCAGTTCTTCCTGAAAGTTGGGTGGTAAAGCATGGACCCAAGCAGACCAAAGTGATGCGACCAAAATAAAGGCGCACACCTGAATCTGTCGCAGCTCTTTAAAGAGTGGGAACAACTTTGCTAAATCGCAATTTGTTGGCATAGTCCTTTGCTTATTGGCAGTATCCTTAACATATGACTTTAGCAAAGCCACACGCATGATTGAACGGACCACCTGTTGTAATTTAGCGCTAATATGTATTTTCGTTGTTTAAATACCACCCAAACGAATGAGCTTTGCCATGCAAATGGAATCACAGGGCGAATTTCGAGTCGAATTTTGTGTTGCAGCTTTTTCGTATGCGTAGTGTCGAGTTGCGGTACTCAGCAGGATGACTTATCCGAAACGACGACAGCCGAAACACAAACAGCCAACACCGAAATTCAATCTAAACTCATTGCGAACACGTCCAAGTTTCCCGTCGATCTCGAACTGCCTCGAGGGCAACTGTCGATATTTAACAACACCACTCTCGGCATTCCCTCAGATGCCGTCATTGAACTAATCAAAGCGCCCAAACAGGGTGTCGCAAGATTGGCCGATGGGCATCTGGAGTATCAACACGGTGGTGCCAATCTCACTGCTGATCACCTGTTAGTGCGATGGACAGGCACAGAAGGAGCAGGTATTAACACTCCAATCCGATTGCATTTTCGCGAGGTCGAAGCTGTCATCGAAATTACCTCACCCAAGACAGGTGATGTATTTCCAGTCGGAATGCTTAGCGTGACCTACAAACTCAGCGGACGAGACTTCGATCATCTACACATCGCGCTGAATGACGAAGGGCACAACACTATTCGTGAGTTGTCTGGCCAATTCGACTTGCAGCTAGACAAACCCGGATCACACCAGGTTTCGGCCCAGCTGGTTGATGCTCAGCATCGTGCGATCCGCGTGCCGCAGGCACGTCATGAGGTACAGATCAACGTACGCTAGTTAACAGCCTATTCAGAATTGTTTTACCGGCAAAAAAGTTTGAGAGAGTTGGAAACCTGACTTCACACTGTGCTTCGCTTAACAGAACTAGAAGGACCATCAATCAGAATAGGTTTTCAGGGTTGAGAACGTAGAGGTTTAAAATCTATGTCAAGGATTGTGACACACAACATCCGGACTCTTGTTTTAGCAGTTAGCCTCGTTTCTTTAGCCGCCTGTGACGCCGGCTCCTCCAGCGAGACTCAACTAGCAGCAACGCCCGATCCATTACCCGCTCCGAACACCATTACCATCATCGGAAGCGTAGGCGATGGCCCAGTAGTCGATGCCGACGTAACCGTACTCGACAGCACGGGGAACATGGTTGCCAGTGCAACCAGCGATAACGGCGCACGTTACGAAGCCACCGTTCCCGCCAACGCTCAACCCCCACTAACAGTCCGCGCCAACGGCGGCCTGGATCTGGTGACGGGTCGCGCGCTCGATTTTGAACTCACAGCACAGCTGACGGAGACGGTATCCCAGACCGCCAATCTCTCGCCGCTAACCTCTTTGCAAGTTCACATCGCCGAGTGTTTAACCGGAGCAGATCGGTTTGCACGCGCCGGTGTTATTGCCCGGGAGAGACTGGGTATGGGTCTCGAAGGTGCGGCAGGTTCACAAACGTTGGCGGTAGATGCCACAAACGCGGCGGCCATCGTTAAAGCGAATGAGGCGATTGGTGAAATTATCCGGCGCATCGCCAGCGCACTCAATACGAGCAGCGAGCAAGAGGCTATAGAGCAGCTCGGTTGTGATCTGGCCGATGGCGTACTAGATGCCGGCGGTGCAGGTGCCAGCGATGTAGATGCCCGGTTTGCTGCGGTTGCCCATGCAGCTATTGTGGACGTTGCCTTGGAAGTCGCAACAAACAGCCTGCAAGTGAACGGTTCGGACGCAACCGCGCTCATGGATTTAGCCGTGCAGACCATCACGCCTGATGCGTCAGTATTAACCCGCGACATTGCCCTCAACAATGAACTTGTAGAGATACTAAGGCGCTCACTGCACGTGATTGCTCCAGTGTTATCCGCTCAGGGAATATCAACCCAGGAAGATCTGCAGCAGCTGCTGGCCAGCAACCCAACAGAGTCGCTAGCGACAGCGCTTGAGTCAGCGCAAGGTAGAAGTTTGTTGGCGGATATTTCAGGGGTTGTTGCTGCAGCGAGCAGTGCAGATGCGACAACATTAGGGTCGGTCGTGGAATCTGCGAGAGCTGTCGAAAGCGCACCAGTCCCAACGCTGCAGTTCAGCGCGAGCAATCTAAGTGTTCCACCGGGAGAACCCGCGCAACTGACCTGGTCGGCAACCAACGCACTTCAATGCACCGCAACCGGTGGATGGACTGGCTCAAGAGAGACCACAGGCGCAGAGAACTCAACGCCAATAGAGCAAGCGCAGACATTCACGTTAACCTGCGTCGGTTTAGGCGGCGCAGTTTCAGCTGACGTGGTGGTTCAGCTGGGCCAGATACAGGTTCCACCGCCTGTGATTTCACTCACAACCTCTGCGCAAAGTGTCGTTGCAGGCGAACGTGTTGCCCTAACCTGGTCAGCAACAAACGCAGAGTCTTGTGAGGCAGCTGGCAGCTGGAGTGGCACACTGTCCACCAGCGGCACACAAACCTCCGCCCCCATCGACACGGCATCAACGTTTGAATTAACCTGTGCAGGCCAGGGTGGAAACACCACGGTGAGCACCCTGGTCGTCGTAACAACACCCGAAGCACCTCAGTTGTCGTTTAGCGCCTCGGTGCAATCTGTTCCTTACGCCGGACAAACCGAGTTGTCGTGGACTGCCGAAAATGCGCAGTCGTGTGTAGCCGCGGGCAGCTGGCAGGGGAACAAACCCCTGTCTGGCAGCGAGATCATCAGCGGTATCGTTAGCCAGCAGTCGTTTCAGCTAACGTGTACCAATACATCAGGCGCAGTAAACGTCACAGTCAACACCACGGTGTTACCACCGCCCACTCCGAGTCTTGCGTTCAGTGCCTCATCAACTTCTATAGAGCGTGGCGATGACGTAACGCTGGCCTGGACAAGTCAGAACACCACCGGCTGCGAAGCCTCCGGCGACTGGAGTGGCAATCGGGCGGTCACTAACACGCAGGTGATCGCCGGGCTGACAGAAAACTCCAGCTTTGGGCTCACTTGTACTGGCCCCGGCGGTGACGTAAGCCGCACCGTCGATGTAGAGGTATTGGCTATACCCGTTCCCACCTTAACGTTTACCACAAACCTCGCCGAGGTAGTTTCCGGCCAAGTGGCTACGCTTTCATGGTCGGCAACCAATGCAACCAGCTGCACTGCAAGCGGGGCCTGGTCCGGCACACGGTTGACTTCCGGGTCAGCGCCAACAGGCCCGCTAACGACTTCGTCTACTTTTTCGCTCAGCTGCACAGGCCGCGGAGGCGTTGCGAGCCGCACTGTTGATGTCGAAGTAGCGGCTATACCCGCTCCGGCCCTTACGTTTAACACAAACCTCGCAGAGGTAGATTTCGGCGAAGCGGCCACCCTCTCATGGTCGGCAACCAACGCAACCAGCTGCACAGCGAGTGGAGCTTGGTCTGGAACACGGTCGACTTCTGGGTCAGCGCCAACAGGCTCGCTAACGGCGTCGTCTACTTTCGTTTTGAACTGCTCAGGTCCAGGTGGCGTTGTTAGCAGAACCGTCAATATCGCGGTGTCGGCTGCACCCGCTCCGGCCCTTACCTTTGCCACAAACCTCACGGTGGTTGAGTTCGGAGAATCGGCCACCCTCTCCTGGTCAACGGCCAATGTAACCAGCTGTAATGCGAGCGGAGCCTGGTCGGGCACACGATCGACATCCGGATCAGCGCCAACAGGCTCATTAACGACTTCGTCTACTTACGTTTTGAACTGCTCAGGCCCAGGCGGCGTTGTGAGCAGAACCGTCAATATTCAGGTATCGGCTGCACCCGTTCCAACTCTTACGTTTACCACAAACCCCGCAGAGTTAGATTCTGGAGAAGCCGCCACTCTGTCCTGGTCGGCGACCAACGCAACCAGCTGCAATGCAAGCGGTGCCTGGTCGGGCACACGGCCAATTTCTGGGTCAGCGACAACAGGTCCGCTAACTGCATCGTCTACTTTCACACTCAGCTGCACAGGCCCTGGCGGTGTCGCTCAACGTAGCGCAGAGATAACAGTGGTTGCACCCGTACCGTTGAGCCTAAGCTTAAACGCCGAAGATAATTGGATTGCGCGGGCCGGCGCTACTAATCTGGAATGGATATCTACTGGTGCAAACAACTGTGAGGCAAGCGATGGATGGTCTGGCAGCCGAAACCTGTCGGGTACAGAAAGTACAGGCACACTCTTCACAGACACTTTCTACACGTTAGTTTGCAATGGTGCTGAAGGCTCTGCAATTGCAATGACAGAAGTCTTTATACGTCAAGCGCTAATCAGTTGGTCAGTGCCAACCCAAAATACCGATGGTTCTCCGTTAACCGATTTAACTAGCTTCCGCCTATACTACGGGCAAGCCAGTGGTAACTATACTTCGACAGTCGAAATCAGCGATCCAACAGCAACCAGTTATGTGCTCGAACTTCAGCCGGGCACTTACTATTTCAGCTTGACTGCCTTTAACGCGGCCGGAGAGCAAAGTGATTTTTCAACCGAACAGATAAAAGTGATCGAATAAAGTATGGCGAGTAAAGTATGAATAGAAGCATGCAGAAACTAGTTCTAATGATTGCCACGTTAGGTATGGCATTGACTGCGCACGCAGAATGGACTGCCCAGGCCGATGTTCCAAGGACCCGCGCCGAACATGATGCTGTACTCGTCGGCGATAAGATCTACGTGTTGTCTGGGCTAAACGAAAATCAGAACACCGGCCCATCAGAGATAGACCGATACGATCCAGCAACCGACACCTGGAATGCAGCCTACGGCACTATGAGCCGCAACAAGAACCACTCTGGCGTTGTGGCCTATCAGGATCGCTACATCGTACTTGTGGGCGGCAAGACCGCGGGTCCAACCACTGGTGTGCGTTGGGTAGATCAATACGACACTGTAAATAATACCTGGTCACAACTGCCAGACTTACCAACGACAGTTTGGGCAGCACCTGCCGTTATGGTGGGAAACTATGTACACATCTTCAGCGGCGCAGTTAACAATTCCAATTCAGCAACACATCACTTTCGCCTCAATCTGCAGAACCCTAGTTCAGGCTGGGAGTCTATGGCAGACATTCCGACAGCAGTGGTGCACGCGGGTGCTGTTGTGTTTAACAACATGGTGTACCTGATAGCAGGAGAGACTAGACACAGCCACCCAAGTAATGGACAGCTCGGTATCGTTCAGATCTACAATCCTGCGACCAATCAATGGAGTAGCGGACCTAACATTCCCATTGCGCGCAATCACATTGAAACTTCAGTCTTTGTTTACGACAACAAGATCTGGTCGGTGACAGGCGTTGATAGCAGTAACAATCCTCGCGGGCAAGACGAAGTACTTACCTTTGATGGCAACAGTTGGGCCGATGCCGAAATGGATCTTCCTGAGAAGAAAGTTGGGGCTTCTGCATTAGCCACAAACGACACACTTTTTGTCATGGGTGGTTGGGTGAATACCTGGATCCCATCCAACCTAACGCGCAGAACCTATGCATACGTATTGAATGATACCAGCCCCCCCGCTCCTCGGCCTGAAGCGCCCATAGACTTTCTCGTTGAGTAATTTTTGCCGATGACGTTTGAAAGTATCGGTATTAACTGGTGAATAACCCAGATTCGAAAGCCCTTTCGATTATCGTCGTGAGCTACAACACGAGCGATATGACTCGCGCTTGTATTGATGCAGTGTTTAGCTCAACCATCCTTCCAGATTTTGAGTTACTGGTGATGGACAATAACTCTACTGATGACTCGCACGAGATGCTGCAAGCCTATTCAGATAGCAGGCTGCAGTATTTTCCGTCCGATGTTAACCACGGCTTCGCTGGCGGTAATAATCGCCTGATCGAACATTCTAAGGGCGACTATCTGCTACTACTAAACCCAGATACCGTTGTTTCCAGCAACGCTATACAGACGTTGTTAGATTTCGCAGGCCGCTACGAAAGCGCCGGCGTTTGGGGTGGGCTAACTCGTTTCTCAGACGGCTCACTAAACCCAACCTATTGCTGGGGGCGTCAATCTGTCTGGAGCCTTACCTGCCAGGCCCTGGGCCTTTCATCGTTGTTCAGGAAATCACGATTGTTCAACCCTGAAGGTGTTGGCTATTGGAATAGCAAGCTCACTCGCGAAGTAGACATTGTCTCTGGTTGTTTTCTTCTTACAAAACGAGATCTATGGAATCAGCTCGACGGCTTTGACGAGAGATTCTTCATGTACGGAGAAGAGGCTGACCTTTGTCTGAGAGCGCGCGACCTGGGGTGCAACCCAATGATTTGTACCGCGGCAGAGATTGTTCATCATGGAGGCGCCTCCGAAAGTTCCGCAACTGGAAAGCTTGTAAGCCTTCTAGGTTCGAAAATGGGGCTAATCGTCCGCCACTTCAGCCCTCCAACAAGAAGCTTGGGCGTTTTCTTACTTGCTGCATGGCCTGCTTCAAGACTAGTCGCTCATCAGGTTCTGAGCTTTCTCAAACAGGAGCGAAGTCGTGAACGATACGAAGTTTGGAAAGGAGTTTGGCAGCGGCGCACAGAGTGGCTACCCAATAGCTGATTAGTTGAGCCACTTATCACGCGCTCTTGCCGAGGCAATTTTCGGCAACAACAGCGTTAATAGGCTCTTGATCTTGAATTTATAGGTGTTGGCATACCCCAAGCATTCTTTTGCGTGAGCCTGCGCTTTAGCGTGCTGGCCTTGAGCTAGATATAGCTCCATTTTCTGCATCAAAAAGTGACTTATTCTCTTTCGTGTAACCACCGCACACGCAGAAAAGGTCTCGGGCGCTAAGTTATCTGCCTTCATCAGGATGATTTGGTATGCATTTAGCTGAACACGCAGATAGCAATCTACGCGCCGAGCAACCTGGTCAATCTCTACTGAATCGCTAAGACCAGGTGTTTCACGCTCTCTGGTAAGCATGACAAGCGGAGAGTTAAGTAACACTACTCGGAAACTAGCAACCAGCATATAGAATAGCTGCGTGTCCTCGGCGACATGAAGCGTTTCGTCAAAGCCTCCCACAGCATCCAGTAACTCTCTTTTTATCAGAAGGCTCTGAATCATCGGGTGATGATCTGAGCGGGTCATAAACTCAATTGGGCAATCAAACGCAGCAGACTGTCCTTGGGGAATTTCTGGCGCCAAACCACTAATCGCAGTGGCTCGCTCCCCCTGCTCCGTGACAACCCCCGTAAAGCAAATCCCAGCGCTATGCGCAGTGACCGCTTCAACTTGTTTTTCGAGCTTATCAGGCAGCCAGGTATCATCAGAATCAAGGAAGGCAACCCAGTCTCCAGTTGACTCTTGAATGCCCCTGTTACGGGCCGAACTAACGCCTCCATTACCTTTTTCAACATATCGCACTCGAGCATCGACACTAGCAAATAGCTCTGACGTTCCATCATTGGAACCATCATCTACAACGATAATTTCGTGTGGCGTTAGACTCTGTTCGAGCACACTACTGACTGCTCTCATCACACAATGTCGCCGATTATAGGTGGGAATGACTACAGATATTTTCAATATCGACGACTCAAATATCGGCGCTCAGGTTGTTAGATTCCATTTTCGACTCTGCATGCAACGCATCAATCGTTTGTCGAATCTTTGGACGGATAGCATTCCAACTCCACTCTTCCTCAAATCTCTGAAAAGCAGTATGCGCTAACGTATTGGCTAGATCAGCGTCACCCAATAACTTAGCGCAGGCAGTTGAAAACGCTTCGGGTTCATCGGCGATAAGTAATTCCTTGCCGCTAGATACCGTATAGCCGAATGCTCCAAGAGAGGTTGACACCAGAGGGATCTTGCGCGAAAAGGCTTCAGCAATTTTGATTCGAGTTCCTCCACCTACATGAAGAGGAACGATCATAATCCGCCATCCCGCCATCTCGACATCGGCATCTTCGACCCAACCCAATCCAAATACGCCATCTTTCTGAGATGAGTACTGCTCAGTCATCTTACCGACAAGTTTTAGCGTAGCCTTCGGGTTGAGTAGCCGTATTTGTTGCCAACAGTTGCTCAAGAACCACTCAAGCCCTTGACGATTGGGTTGATATTCACAGGTGCCAATGAAGCCAATTTCAAAGCTGCTGCCCCCCACCGGGGGCAATGATTGAGCCGGGGCTTCAAACCCATTAGGTATGGTCGAAATTCTCTCCGAGCCCCCCAAATAGCCTCTATCTAAACCGCTGCATACGGCTATGCGCGAAAATCTTGCCTCGAGCACCCGTTCTCTGCGAGTCCATTGAAAGTACTTTCTGAGCGCCCTTGCCTTACCTAGAATCGAAGAGCTGGATTTCGCTTGGGTACTGTAAAACGTGCTAGGAATATCGTCTATGTCTAGCACACTTCGCGGCCAATGGTAGATTCCTAGCGCATTAGGTATGCGTATACCGAGAAACCACACATAATCATATTGCGATAGTAGCGTTAGGAAGCGCGCTCGATCTTCGGAATCAATCTGCTGTCCGTGTGTGTATAGCCAGTTTTTGTCAAATTCCTGACGAAAGTAATCAATCGGATTACGCTTAGGCTTGGGTACAAATTTGAATTCACCCAAATAGGTGAACGCGTTCTCCAGCTTTACTCTCTCTTCCGGCGTTGGCGAGGTAAAAGGGAACAGGGCCAGGCCAATCTCACAGAACGATGCGAGTTGACTGGCAATATGAAACGTTCGTAACTGTGAGCCATAAGTGGGCCCACACGGATTGTGCATCGTGCAATATAGAACCTTGAGTTTTGCCTGGGTCATATCGGAATCCGCGTGAGAGCTATGCAAAGCGCCAGAGCCTATTCGAATCGCCATTCTAATCGCCTCGACAGGGTTGGCACCAACAAACTACACAAAGGGTAAACAGACCCAGAACATTCTGCTTAAGAGTGCATCGTTGAACCCATTCTTGCAGTGACTTTATAATCTTTTTCTGGAGGGTTCTGTGTCTAAATATCCTAACTTTATGCTATTGGGCGCCGCCAAATCCGGAACAACCTCTATGGCTGATTATCTGGCGCAACACCCAGACGTGTATTTCTCTAGCCGCAAAGAACCGAATTTTTTCGCGCTAAAAGATGAAGACCTAACCCACCCAGGACCCGTCGATTCGGATGTGCTCTTCGCGCTTCACTACAGTCGCTCGCTAGTAAATCTAGGGGATTATCTAGAATCATACGCCGCAGCAAAGACTCAAAAAATTCGTGCGGATGCCTCAGTCCGATACCTGTACTATCCAAAAGCCGCAGAACGTATCGCGGAGGCAGTTCCAGATGCTCGCCTGGTTGCCATCCTGCGTGAGCCAGTTGCAAGATTATATTCTCACTATTGTATGAATGTGCAGTACCAGGTTGAACCTCTCCCCCTAATAGAGGCCTTGGAAGCAGAACAAGACAGAATAGCAGCGGGTTGGGGCTGGGATTGGCACTACGCGAGCATAGGGTGCTATTCAAAGCAAATAGAACGCTACCTGAAATTTTTCGATCAAGAGCAGCTAATGGTTATTCTCTACGACGACTTTTTGGAGAATCCGTTAGGCACATACCACGAAATTTGCACTCATTTGGGCATTTCGACTAGCTATACCCCCAATATGTCGAAGCGAGGTAAGGTAGCTAGCGCGCCAAAGAATCTCAGACTAGATCGTTGGCTACATTGGCCAAGCCGAAGTCGAAGCTTAACAGAGTCAATATTGCCTAACAGAGTGTCTAGCCTATTTCTGTCTAAGCTGGCCTCAATAAACTCAACATCAGTGCCCGCTCTAGACCAAAGCACTCGCGACAAACTTATGCCGGTTTTCGATGAAGATATCGCCGCACTGGAACATCTGCTTGGACGCAACATCCCTTGGCGCAAATATATCCAAATATGAAATGTCGTAGCCACTATGAATAAGACTAACGCGCCGCACCTATCGGGTTATCAGGCCAGAGATTTCGAAGTAATCGACTACCAGATGACCAAGTTGGCCGGGACAAGCCTAATGTTCCGCGGCCCTATCGATACGATGCTGAAGAATGGCGACTACTTCGTTTGCGTTGGCGCTGCTCAGACATTCGGTTGCTTTTGTGACAACCCATATCCACAACTCTTGTCTTCAAAGCTTGAGTTGCCGTATTTAAACCTGGGCTATGGTGGCGCTGGACCAGAGTTTTTCGCAAAGCAAGAGTCATTAGACCCAATTCTCAATAACGCAAAGTTCATAGTTGTGCAAACAATGTCTGGCCGCAGCCAAAGTAACAGCCTTTACGACTGCGACGGACTCGAACTCTTAACCCGCAGATCAGACGGCCAACAAATCTCGTCCCTCCGCGCATACCAAGACTTAGTAGACGGAAGTGAATTTGTACGCGCCTTTCCCCCCAAACGACTTACTGCTGCCATCGCGAGGAGGCTGGGTATTCCTCGGAGCCGCACGGTCGTGAGCGAAACACGCCAACTGTGGATAGAAAACCACGAGAATTGGCTCAAACGAATAGAAGTTCCTAAAGTACTTCTTTGGTTCTCTCAACGGCAACCCGAATACGAAGAGGGATACCTGTCTGTTTCCCAACTTTTCGCAGCGTTTCCCCAACTTATCAATCAGCAATGCATTGAAGCTATCAAACCTGAATTTGATGAATACGTTGAATGCGTCACCAGCCGAGGCTTCCCTCATAAACTGATAAGTAGATTCACTGGAAAGCCAACAACAGTCGACCCTTCAAACGATCGAGCTGACCTGGGTGGTGAGACTTGGACTCACGATAACTACTATCCCTCGCCCGAAATGCACGAAGATGCTGCCCAGGCATTAGAAACAGCAATTCGAAATCGTGGTCTTTTTGAGTAAGCTCGACTCTCGAAGAGCAGTCTCAATAAGGCTGTTCGCTTTTAACGCCGGTATTTCACTCGTATCAAGAGCACTCCAAATTACGGTATTGGTCTGGGTAAACCAGTACTTACTAAGACGGATTGAACCGGAAGAATACAGCCTATATCCAATCATGTTGTCCATATTGGTGCTCGGGGAGATAGTGCGACAAGCGTTCGCTGGTGGGTTGGCAAGATTCATAGTGGAAAAAGATGCGATTGACGACCACGAAGGTGTAACAAGAATCGTCTCATCGATGCTGCCCGCTCTGATTCTAGGCACGGCGTTTATCGCCATGGCGGGGTTTATAACTACGTGGCAACTCGAATCCGTAATCAAAATCGATCCCGCTCACATCGACGACGCCCAAATCATGTTGGGTTTACTCGTAGTAAATCTCTGTCTGCATTTACTAACTGCTCCGTACACGGTGGGACCGTACGTTCGCCAGAACTTCCTGATTCATAATCTGCTGGATTTAGGCATAGAAACGACAAAAATATGCCTGATCATAGCCTTTCTTTTCGGTATCGGCCCCAACGTACTTTGGCTAGTCGTAGCGACGGTTATCGCCGAACCCCTGGGCATCATTGCAAGAGTAATATTGACGAAGAAAATGATCCCGGCTATTCACTTTAATCGATCATTAGCATCGTGGGAGGTTGCAGTAGAACTCGTAAAGTTTGGTGGTTGGACAGCCACAACCGGTCTTACCTCGATCATGCAAAAGACAATTCCACTATTCGTCCTGAATCAGTTTTCTTCCGCCATCAATGTCGCCGCCTACCATCTCGGTCGACTGCCAGATGTGCAATTCAGAAGGCTCGCTGCTTCCGCTGCAATGCCAATGCAGCCTGCATTAGTCAGCTTGCAGTCTCAGCAGGGCGAAAAGGTTGTACAAGAATTGTACTATCGAGGAGGGCGATACCACCTTTGGATTTGCTTGCTGGGTATCGCTCCCCTAATGGTTTTCGCACCCGAAATCATCGATCTTTATGTCGGCCCCAAATACAACATGGTACCTGGGGTTATTCTGGCATCACTAATGATCTATCCGTTCGTGTGGGGTAGTGCAATGTTCTATCGAATCACGCACGCGGTAGGTCGTGTTGACCAGTACTATATTCTTCAGCTGATTATTGAAGCACTAGCGTTAGTAGCCTTTATCGCTGCGGTAACACAGGGATTCGGTGCGGTTGGCGGAGTTGCAGCAGCGGGTGCAGTACAAATCGCTATGCATGTGTTTCTGCTTTGGCCGGTGGCCCTTAGATTCGTAAACGGTTCTTGGTCTAGGTTTTTCAAGGAATGTTTATTCGCCGGTTTGCTCCCCCTCGCAGCGGCTACCGCTGCATGTCTTACGCTCAAGAACTACGTGGTGTTAGACAACTGGACCACCGTTGGTTGTGGTGTGCTCGGGGCAATCTTGGTGTATGGCCTGGTAGCATTTTTGTTGTGCTTGAACGAGGAAGATAGAGAACTCGTGGAGAAGATTTCCCCGCGACTGGCTCTGATTGCCAGGAAAACCTCAATCGTATAACCGATAAAGACTTGATCTTACAAAACACTAAAACTAATTAACGCGTGTTCGAGGAAGGCTGAAAAAGTGGAGAAGACACTGTCGATAAATGCTACGGTGAATCTACCTCCATTTTCAAAGCGGACAAGAGAGCAGCCTAAAGTTCTAGACGAAGAGCTTTTTACTGACGGTGTAAACGAGTGGAACAAACGCTAGATGTTGGAACGATGGCCGGATCAACCCTCGCGCATGCGGGGCAGGATCTGCTACATCCAATAGGTGTCGGGGTACTATGTTGCTGTATCGCCGCGATATTC
>CAZFIA010000052.1:19671-23874 GCA_964519335.1 uncultured Pseudomonadales bacterium | reverse complement strand
ATCACTATAGTCGTCCGATTTTGCATAACTGCTTCGAGCGCCGATTGAATGTGCCGCTCGGATTCATTATCCAAAGCTGAGGTTGCTTCATCGAGAATAAGAATCGGTGAATCTTTGAGAAGTGCACGCGCAATGGCAATACGTTGACGTTGCCCGCCGGATAACTTCGTACCATTATCACCAACCTCAGTAGCAAGCCCATCCGGTAACTCGTCGATAAACACATCTGCGTGGGCTTTGTTAACCGCGACATCAAGCTCTTCTTCGCTACGTTGCTGGAGTTCGCCGTATGCGATATTTCGGCGCAGCGTGTCGTTAAACAGCACCACTTGTTGGTTCACAAACGCAATCTGATTACGAAGACTCTTCAGATCGTAATCACCAATAGGAAAGCCATCTACTAACACCTCACCTTCAAGCGCATCGTAGAAGCGAGGAATAAGGTTGATAATCGTCGATTTTCCGCCGCCTGAGCGCCCCACCAGAGCCACCGTCTGGCCGGGCTCAACAACAAAGCTCACGCCATTAAGCACCCGATCTTTGCCTGTTTCGTAAGAAAAACAAACGTTCCTGAATTCAATACGCCCTGCGATACCGTCTGCAGACCGCTCGCCGGTGTTGATCTCCTCGGGCTCATCAAATTGTTCAAAAACATCCTCCGCCGCCGCGAGCCCCCGTTGCAACTTGGCGTTAACCTCCGATAACTTTTTGATCGGCTTGGCCAAAAGTCCAGCTAGCGTCATGAAAAAGAGCACGTCTCCGGCCGACAGGTCACCGCCAATTGCTGGAGTGAATAGCAGCGCGATTAAGAACGCGAGGGCGCCAGCAACTATCAGCTGAATGATCTGCACGCTGGCCGCCTTGGTTAGGATCATCCGCAGGTTTTGACGTCGGTTGTTGTCACTGGCTTTGTGAAAGCGTTTTTGCTCGTAGGATTCACCGCTAAATATCCGCACTGCACGGTGACCGTTCACCATTTCAGTTGCCACATGCGTAACGTCACCCATAGAGCCTTGAATACGCTGGCTAATTTGGCGAAACCGACCCGACGCATAGGCAGTTATCAAGGCCACAACGGGAGTAACTGCGAGAAAAATCAGCGACAACTTCCAGCTCGTGTATAGCATCGCACCAAGCAGGAGAATCACCTTGGTACCATCCTGCATCAGGGTTTTTAGCGCATCAGATGCGGTATCTCTCAACTGGGCCACGTTAAACGTAAGTCGGGATACAAGATGTCCCTGAGTGCTACGATCAAAATAAGCTGTAGGCAAACTTACGAGCTGATTAAACAACTCCGTTCGAATGCTATGCACGACATGAAAAGATATGCGCCCAAGGAAGAGCTCTCCGGCTACGCCGCCTAGCCCCCGAACTATTGCTGCTAGCAGAATCAATACCGGGAAGCTGATCGCAGCACCTGCAGGAGGTGCTTCCCACATGTCGACCACGTCCCGAATGAGGTTTGCGAAGTAAACTTCCGCAGCATTGCCCAAAATAAAGCCGACGATCGCTGCAAGAAACAGCGGCCAGAGCGGAATCACATAGGCCAGGAGTCGTTTGTAAAGCTGCCAATCAGAAGCTCTGGGTGACTCAGCTTTCATCATCCGGATTTTGTGTGGTGATGCTGATGCGACTGAGCCCAACTTGTCCCGCGGCATCCATGGCACGCACGACCGCTTGATGCGTCGCATTAGCATCCGCCGTGACAATCAGGCGCTTCTTAAGATCACCGCCAGAGGCCTCTTGAAGCGCGCGAACAAGCGTTTCAATCTTACTATTCACCAGCAGCTGCGAATTGACCGAGTATTCGCCGTCTCGGCTGATACTCACTTCGAGGACCTGGCCTTCTACTTGCTGCAATTCACCCGCCGCTTCGGGCAGATCAATTTTTAGTTGAGTTTCACGAATGAAGGTCGTGGACACCATAAAAAAGATCAGCAACAAAAACACCACGTCGATTAGTGGTGTCAGCTCAACCGTGGTATCAAGATTGTTGCCCAGACGCTGAACTTTCACACTCGACTCTCTTCTTCACCCACAGAATCGCTAACGGCCCGATCGCCCATCATTATGTCGATGAGCTTACTGCCCTGTTGCTCCAATGTGACGGCGTGTTCGTCTACCTTGCGCACAAACATGCGATGGAATATCAGCGCGGGTATAGCCACCGCAATTCCTGCGGCGGTAGTAATAAGCGCTTGTGAGATGCCACCCGCCAAAATGTTCGCGTTACCGGCACCGTGCATCTGTAGTTGCTGAAACACTTTGATCATGCCCACGACGGTGCCCAAGAGGCCAAGCAAAGGACTAATCGCTGCAATGGTGCCAAGTAGCGTGAGGTAGCGTTGCAGCTCATGCATCACCTGACCGGCAGCCTCTTCCATCGCCTCTTTCATGATTTCTCGACCGCGACTGGCGTTAACCAAACCTGCCGCGAGCACCTGGCCCAGTGGGCTTTCGTTTCGCAAGTTCCGCAACCGCGCCTGGTCCAGTTTCTTTTCTTTTACCGCGCCCCAGGTATTCGCGAGTAAGTCACTGGGTGCAACCCTGGGGCTCTGCAGCACCCACCAACGTTCAACTGAGATCGCTGCTGCCAGCACACTGCAAAGCAGAATGGCCACCATCAAGAAACCGCCGGATTGAATAAGTTCTAACACCGCCAGAAAACTCCTCTGTACCTGGTCATAGTCACTACCTGAGATCTTTGTTTGAGATCATTGTTTTGTCGTTGTTGAGTCCCGCAAAAGGTCATTCAGCGAGAGCCGCGGGGAACATAGCCTGATTAGGTCACAACGCACAACCTTGACCGACACAAGGATTGGGTTTGGGTGCCAGACTTTGAAAAAAGCCATTGAGCTGGACACAACTAGTCACAATAATTGACGTTTAAATCGCTAGACCTGCCCGCTGAAACTCTACTGAGTCGGTTGGCGCTTACGGTGATCGCTTCAGGTAGATGTTCTCATAGCAGTGATTGGTGGCTTCAACAAAGCCTTCGACGGAGCCACAATCAAATCGGCGGCCCTTAAATTTGTAGGCGATAACGCAACCGTCTTTCGCCTGCTGCAGCAGCGCGTCGGTGATTTGAACCTCGCCGTTCTTACCCGGTTCGGTGTCTTCGAGGATGTCAAAAATGTCCGGCGTAAGAATATAGCGCCCAATGATCGCGAGATTACTCGGCGCTTCGGCCGGCGTCGGCTTCTCTACCATATCGGTTACCCGGAATAGATTTTCACTCAGTTCCTCGCCAACAATGACACCGTATTTATCTGTTTCCTCGCGCGGAACTTCCTCGATCGCCACAATAGAGCAGCGAAACTGTTTGAAGAGCTTTGCCATCTGCGCTAATACGCCATTGCTTTCGCCCATGCAGAGGTCATCTGCCAACACGACGCCGAAAGGCTCATCACCGACAACAGTTCGGCCTGTCAAGATCGCATGGCCAAGACCGGCCATATTAATCTGCCGGGTATAGCTGAACGTACAGTTTTCGATCAGCTCGCGGATACCGCCCAGCATTTTTTCTTTACCGGTGCCGGCAATTTGATGCTCCAACTCATAGCTGACGTCAAAGTGATCCTCAATCGCGCGTTTGCCTCGACCGGTTACAAAACCAATGTCGGTCATGCCCGCCGCAAACGCCTCTTCAACGCCGTATTGCACTAGCGGTTTATCGAGGATGGGCAAAATCTCTTTCGGCATCGCCTTGGTAGCCGGTAAAAACCGGGTTCCATAACCTGCCACTGGAAAGAGGCACTTTTTGATCATCGCAAAATCCTTTCAACGGTCAGCTGGATAAGCCCAGAACCGGATCAATCATAACTTCTGGCCATCCTAAACAGGCTGAGGTTCGTCAACAACCGACGCCTTCACAATAGGCTTATTGCTCTGGCAGGCCCGCTGCACCGGGAAAAAGCTGGGACAAGTTGGGCAAAAAGGAAGCGTTGTTTGCTCTGGATTTTGTAGAGTTATTTGCCGACTTATTTGGCGACTTATTTGACGGACAAGCACACAAACTGCTGGCTGAAACTCTTCCGGAACCTCGGCCTAAAGCATGAGTTATCTGCCGGCCAGCTATCTGCCAGCCAGCTATCTGCCGGCCGCCTGCCCCAGCGCGTACACGCTATCATTTTCTGGAACTCGTCTCGGGGTAGCTTCGTCTAGTTCTGCTTCTTCCTGCGCTTCTTCCTGCGCTTCTTC
>CAZFIA010000052.1:0-19571 GCA_964519335.1 uncultured Pseudomonadales bacterium | reverse complement strand
GCTTCTTCCTGCGCTTCTTCCTGCGCTTCTTCAAGCATGGCCAACAAATGCCGACAAATTAGCCGTCCGGCCTTCACCTCTTCGGGAGAATGAGACTGTGCGCGCCGCAACTTAACGCGCAAGCGGCGAGTAGCCGCCATGTGATCAACCCTGCCGGGTGATCGCTCGAGTGTTTGGTTTAGAGAGATAGGGACACCAGCAGGCCGAGCCAGACCGGCAAATAAATCTTTGGTTTCACCTCTCATAGCGTTTTCCTGCCTCCGATGCCCCGGTTACAACAGATCACTCCAGCTACAACCGATCACTTACAACAACTACTGTATAAATATACACTAACTTGCGGCCGTGTCGAATTTCTCCTCCAGCCGCGTGAATTCAAGCCCTCCACCTGGCCCTTTGAGCACGCGTACCCTGTCCCCACGAATGAAGTTGCCGGCAAGTAACGCCTGCGCCAGGGGATTTTCAAGTCGATGCTGAAGTACCCGTTTCAGTGGTCTCGCGCCGTACACCGGGTCGTAGCCTTCTTCGATCAGCGAATTCAGCGCGTCATCATCAAAGCTGAGCCCTATGCCTTGCTCAGCAAGCCGCACCCCAAGGAGCTTGAGCTGGATCTCCGCAATGCCACGCATGTGCTCGCGCGCCAATGGATGGAAAACAACGATATCGTCAACTCTGTTAACAAATTCTGGCCGGAAGTGCTGGCCCACTACCCCCATCACCGTCTCCCGAATCTTCGAGCTCTCGCCCTGCTCGGTGAGCGCCTGAATGGCCTGGGAGCCGAGATTTGAGGTCATGACAATGACCGAATTGCGAAAATCCACTGTCCGACCATGGCCATCAGTCAGTCGGCCGTCGTCGAGTACCTGCAGCAAAATGTTGAACACATCTGTATGTGCCTTTTCGATCTCATCAAGCAGTATTAGTGAATAAGGTCGGCGCCGAACAGCCTCGGTCAAATAGCCACCTTCCTCATAGCCCACGTAACCCGGAGGCGCTCCTATCAACCGCGCCACGGAGTGCTTCTCCATAAACTCGGACATGTCTATGCGCACCAGCGCCTCTTCACTGTCAAACAGCGTTGCTGCCAACGCCTTACACAGCTCAGTCTTGCCAACGCCCGTAGGCCCCAGAAACATAAATGATCCATTGGGTCGTTTGGGATCTGCCAACCCTGCGCGCGCACGACGCACTGCATCTGCCACCGCGCCGACCGCCTCATCCTGACCAATCACCCGCTTGTGTAACTCTTCCTCGAGCGCGAGCAATTTTTCTTTCTCGCCAGACATCAATCGGGTAACGGGCACACCGGTCCATTTCGAAACAATCTCGCTAACTTCTTCTTCCGTGACTTTGTTTCGCAGTAATTTATGGCCGCTCGCTCTTTCGTCTTCATCGGTGGACCCCGCTTCAGCAATCGCCTTTTCCAGTTCGGGGATCAGTCCGTACTGCAACTCTGACATTCGCGCCAGATCGCCTCCTCGTCGCGCCGTCTCATAGTCCAGTCGCGCTTCGTCGAGCTGCTCTTTTATAGTCTGCGCGCCTTGCAAAGACGCTTTTTCGGCCCGCCAAACCTCTTCGAGCTGCGCATACTGGGCTTCAAGTTTGGTAACCGATTCACGCAATTCTCCCAGGCGTTGCTTCGAAGCCTCGTCGTCTTCTTTCTTGAGAGCCTCGACCTCAATTTTTAGTTGAATCAGTCGACGCTCGAGACGGTCCATTTCTTGCGGCTTCGAATCAATTTCCATTCGGATACGACTGGCTGCCTCGTCAATCAAATCTATGGCTTTATCTGGTAGTTGACGATCGGTTATGTAGCGATGTGAAAGGTTCGCGGCCGCAACCAAAGCCGGGTCAGTAATGTCTACTGCATGATGGAGCTCATAGCGTTCCTTTAACCCACGAAGAATCGCAATACTGTCTTCAACACTGGGTTCATCAACCTGCACCTTTCGAAAGCGTCGATCCAGAGCGGCGTCTTTCTCAATGTACTGTCGATACTCATCCAAAGTAGTTGCTCCAACGCAATGCAACTCACCGCGTGCCAGGGCGGGCTTGAGCATATTGGCAGCATCCATTGCACCATCAGCGCGCCCGGCACCAACTACCGTATGCAGCTCGTCAATAAACAAGATGACAGAACCTTCCTGTTTTCCAAGTTCATTAAGCACTGCTTTGAGGCGTTCCTCGAACTCCCCGCGGAACTTGGCACCCGCGATCAGCGAACCCATATCTAAGGCAAGTATCCGTTTGCTCTTTAGTCCTTCCGGCACCTCAGCATTAATGATGCGCTGAGCCAATCCCTCGACAATTGCCGTTTTACCGACTCCAGGTTCGCCGATGAGTACTGGATTGTTTTTCGTTCTACGCTGCAAAACCTCAATGGTTCGACGTATTTCGTCGTCGCGACCGATAATAGGGTCGAGCTTGCCGGCCTCAGCCTGAGCAGTCAGATCGATGGTGTATTTATCAAGCGCCTGTCGCTGCTCTTCTGCATTAGGGTTTTCCACGGCTTCTCCTCCACGTAGGCTTTCAATGGCCGCCACTAGTGCATCAGGGCGCAAGCCACATTCTTTTAATAGCGGGGCCAGAGCGGGCGCACTTGTTAAACGCAGTAATACAGCTTCAGTTGACAAAAAGCTGTCACCCGCCTGATCTGCGTCACGTTGCGCCAAATTTAACGTGCGGTTCAGATCAGTTGCCAATCCTGCCTCGCCCGTGGGCGTGCCAATGACAGGTAAATCCAAAATTAGTTTCTGCAGTCCAGCGTCCAGTGCAGCCAGATTAACCCCGGAGGATTTTAACAAGTTGCCACATGGCGCCGGCGCTTCTATAGCCAAAGCCTGCAACAAATGCGCCTCGGTAATTTGGCTATGGTCCTTCGCCAATGCGTCGCTCTGCGCCTGGGCTAAGGCGCTTTGCAACGCCTGGGTTAATCGATCCATCCGCATGGGGATCACCTCAAAATCACTTAAACTCGATATGAGGGCAAATGCGGTTTATTCAATGGGTGAAAGAAAATAAGTCGACAAACCGGCCCCGGAGGCCCTGTGGCCAGTAGGCCGTCGCCTGACAGACGTGAACTATGTGCGTAAAGTGCCAACCAAGAGATCCACGGGTTGGGCTCTTAATGAGGAGGTACAACGCAAGCATGGTTAACGCCGAATTCGACAGTACATGTCAAACTGGCCAAATCGTATTGCAGCCCAACCACTCTTGGACCTGGCGCGCTAACCTGTATTTTTTGGCCACTCTATTCGTCGTATCTATCGCCATTGCCATTGGCTTCCTCGTACTGGGCTATTGGCTCATCCTGCCGTTCGCTGGCCTCGAGATGATCGCGTTAACCGCCGCCATATACTATTGCGTGCGTAAAACCCATCGCCAGGAAGTGCTCCGTTTTTCCAAAGACGAAGTCGTGATCGAGTCAGGGGTAAACAAAATCGAAAAAGAACACCGATTTCGGCGTTACTTTACCCGCGTGCTCGTCGAAGCCCCCAAAGGCGCTCGGCGCTCAGCGCGCATAGCGCTAACAGAACGCGACCGTAATATTGAAGTGGGTGAATTTCTCACCGAAGACGACAAGAACACACTAATCAAAGAACTACGACATATGATCCGGATGCTGGAAAACTAGCGATCCGTGAATGGGTCCTGCGCTAAAACAACCGCAAGAGGCGCAGCAAGTTGCCAGCTACCAATGCGCAGCGCTCGAGCTGAAGTTATCGCCCCAACATCAGCGCTCCGCCAGCCGATCGTACCTTCGTCTGCGGTATTCACTACCCGCGCGCCAACACCTTCATAGCGTTCGACCACCTGGATATGTGGATGCCCAAAGCGATTTCTGTAACCCGCACTCACCACGGCCAAACCGGGATGCAGCTTCTGGACAAACGCTTCGCCCGAGGATGTTAATGACCCATGATGAGCAACAGTCACCATATCAACCCCGCTCGGAAGCTCAGCAAGCAACGCCCGCTCGGCAGATAGCTCGATGTCTCCGGCGAGCAGCGCCTGGGCGTGGGTGCCACTAATAAGCAATACACAGCTCCTATCATTAGCGCTCAAACCGGCTTCAAAATTCATCAGCCGAAGCTCAACACCAGCAGACAGCCAGTGTTGCGTCGTTTCGGATCCATGATGCCACTGACAAGAATCTACAGAAGGTATCGAACCCGCTAGCCGCGTCGGGCTAAAGCGTTCCATAACAACGGCCGCGCCACCTGCGTGATCGTTATCGCCATGACTTATGACCAAAGCATCGAGCCGGAGAACCTGCCTGCGCTGCAGCGCAGGAATAACTACGGAATCAGCGTAGTTGAAACCGCTAGGATAGCTCGCGCCTGTGTCGTAGAGGATCACCGTCTCTGCCGTGGCAACTACAACAGACAACCCCTGCCCTACATCCAGCACTTGCACATTAAACTCCCCGTGTTCTGGAGTGCCCGACCCCTGAGTCGAGACCACAGAACTTTCATCGGCTTGCAGCATCCAAATGAGTAAGGCTGATGCGGCCGCACTCCGTATGCCTCTAGACAGCGGCAACAGAACTATCGACACGAGCACCAAAGCAGCGGCCAGGGTGCCAACGCTAAGTATTGCCAGGGAGACGGCGGGCCAAATTTCCACAAACCAGCGCAGCGCGTCAAACAAATACCCGACCATGCGATCAGCAACGGCTAATAGATGCGCACTTAGTTCGGGGACCGTCGGTAAGAGCAAAACACTTAAAAGAATCCAGGGCACTAAAAGAAGGGTCACATATGGAACGGCGAAGAAATTCGCCAATGGCCCTACTGGTGCAATCGGCAAACCGAGCCAACCAAGTAACGGCAAGAGCAGGAGGGTCGCGCCAACATGCAGTCCTAGTAGCGCTCGCCCCTTCAATAATAGGTCACCAGCCCAATGAACTTGTTGATCTAGCTGGTTTCGTTCGTCGCCAGACGTTTGTTCTGTAGTGCCATTGTTGATCGAACTATCGGGCGAACGGCTCAGCAACCATGCAACTAACGCAAAAGACAGCCAAAATCCGGCCTGCAGCCCGGCCAGCGGCGTCATCCAAACCACACCGAGCGCCGCAATCAAGACGAGGGTGTGCGCCTGAACGCGGCGTTCCAATGCCCACCCCACCAGCACGACAGCAACCATCAACCACGCGCGAAACGCAGGCACAGACGCACCCACCCAATGGACATAAACCAAAAGCAATGCAACCGTTAGTCCAGCGTGCAGTAACCCACATGGCGGAGCCCCGGGCAGCAGCCCAACAAAAAGTAGCGCAACAGGCCGCAGCAAAAAAAACAACAACGCGCTAACAAGCCCTACGTGCAATCCAGAGATCACCAGCAGATGGACAGTGCCGCTGTCTTGCAAAAGTTCCCAGTCATCAACGTCAAGTAAAGCCGTATCCCCTGTGGCAAGTGCAAGAATCACCCCGGGATACTCCAGGTCTAGCCCGGAAATGTACTGACGATACGAATACCTACGCTCATCTATGGAGGGCACAAGCCTAAAAGTCTGCGGATGCGAGTCGCGCAGCGCAAACAGCTGCGTGACGTAGCCTCCGAGCGCAACACCCTGAAGCGCAGAATTGAGCTCGTGATCAAAAGCCCCGGGACTCACACTGCCGCGAATCGGTCGCAGTTTTATCTGAGCTAACATCTTTTGGTTGGGCCTGAGCGGTGCATCCCCTCGAAAACCCAGACGCAGTTTGGCACCCTGTAGTTGCTGGCATTGTGGGTGTCCGGGGTCCACGTCCAAAACCCGTGCATCAAAGCGGCTACCGCTGGGATTCGTCCGAGGCAGCCCTACAATCTGCACGCGCAACATCAATCGCGCTTCTGCACAGCCTGCTGTTCCTACAATGCCGGTCAGATTTGAATTTACCCCGTTAACGGCAGATCCGAGCGCTAAGGCTGCTACCAACAGGCCAATCGTAAAGCGATAAGACGAAGCCATCCAAACCGCTACCTGACTCGACGAGAGGCGCGGCCCGAAGACCCACCTCGCCAGGCGCTCTGCACCGACAACCACGAAAAGGACGCTGGCAACAAACCAAATACGCTGGCTATCCCAGAGTACTGGCGCACAAGCCACCAAAAAATATCCAACAAACAGGCCAAAGAGAAGAGCGCGCATATACAGTTGATCGGGCCCACGGGCATAATTGGACTCTTATGCCAAAGAAGTGGTTACGCAGGCACCTGCCAAATCCCCAGTCGTTCGGTCAGTCCGGGCCCCTTAAGCCTGTGGGGAAATACCTGCGCGAGCCTGAGCTTTGGCACTTGCACCGACGGAGTGTTTCTGGCGCCGCTTTTATTGGCTTGTTCTGCGCATTTTTACCTATTCCTTTCCAGTCGTTGCTCGCAGCCCTGCTCGCAATTGCCACCCGCTGCAACTTACCGTTGTCCGCGTCTCTGGTTTGGATAACCAACCCCATCACCATTCCGCCTATGTTCTACTTTGCCTATCGCCTGGGTGCCTGGCTGTTAGGTATTGAAGTAGAAGTCTCAGCAATAAATCTGAGCTGGGAATGGGTCTCTAGCCAATTCAGCGTCATCGCAAAACCTTTGTTGATCGGGTCATTGGTTTGCGGCTGGGTAGCGGGGATCACCGCCTATATTTCCGTACGGGTTCTTTGGCGGCTGCACGTCATTCAGCGCTGGCAGGATCGACGCGACCAGCGAACTACCCGCACTCTGGAAGCCGCGAAGGCACAGCAAAATTCTCTCACTCGTGCAGTGCAGTCACCGGATTAATCGCTAGCGATCGATAGGCCGGGAAAAAGGCAGCAAGCGCTCCAATGCCAAGCGCCAGCAGGATCACTGCCAGCACATCAAAAAGTAGCAACTGGGAAGGCACCTCCAAGAAATAGGTGTTCTCCAAAACCCGCGTACCGGTAAGTCCCTCAAGCCAGGCAACCAGCGCCGTAATGTTGAGCGCCAGAATGCAACCTAGCAACACACCAAGCGCAACGCCGCACAGCGAGGTAAGAAACCCTTGCAACAAAAATACTCGCAACACAGTGCCATCACCTGCTCCCATGGTGCGCAGGATGGCGATGTCTCCCCGCTTGTCATTCACCAGCATCGCTTGACCAGCGACCACGTTGAAGGCAGCTATGCCGACGATGAGCACAAGCAACACAAACATCATTGCCTTTTCCAACTTTACGGCACGAAACAACTCCCCGTAAGTTTCTCCCCAGTGACTAATTTTCTCTGGAGCATCTTTAGCGTCAGTGTCAACCAGGTTCTGCAGGCTCTGCGCTAGCCCTGGGGCAGCATAAGGATCGTCAAGCATCAATCGGGTGCCAAAGGTTCCCGTGCTAGCAAGCCCAGGTTCACGCATTAGATCCAGGCTAACGAGCGCAAGCCCAAAATCCAGCTCCGCGCCCACCTCAAAAGTGCCGTTTAACTGAAATCGCTCGAACTGTGGCTTCACGCGAGACTGACTCGCTGTGGTGACCATAACCATTACCCAGTCGCCGCGGAGCAACCCTAGGCTGCGCGCGAGTGGCGCGCCGAGAATAATGCTTCGGGGCTTTAGGAGCGCAGCGGCGATATCTACATCCGCATTGTTGGTGAGCATCGGTAAGTGAGATAGCCCTTCTGCATCGACACCATAGATAATAACGGGCGACACCGAAGATCGACGGGTTACCATCGCCTGACTTTGGAAGAACCCAAAGGCGCCGGTCACAGACTGGTTGTCTGTTATAAGATTAGCAAGTGCAGAGGGATCCTGCTGTTCCGGTTCAATCAAGACATGGGGCACGGTGCCAAGAATGCGAGAAGTCAGTTCCCGATCAAAACCGTTCATAACGCTAAGAACCAGGATTAACACGGCGACACCTAGTCCGATACCGATGAGCGACACCCAGCTTATGAATCGAGCGTACTGATGCTGCCCAGCAAACAGGTAGCGCCATGCGATCCAGCGCGACACGCTGGCGTCGGCACTCTCGGATGTATTTGCTGAATCAGTCACCTAAGCGTGCTCAGGAAGATCCGGAGACAAAGGTTTGAAGTTCACCGTCGATAAGCTTCATCGCTCGATGTGTACGTTTAAGCATCGATTCGTCGTGGGTCACAATAAGAAACGATGTGCCAAACTCGTCTGACAGCGCGCACATCAAGTCAAATACTTCTTCAGCACTTTGACGATCGAGATTGCCGGTCGGCTCATCAGCTAATACCAGTAGCGGGTTGCTCACGAGCGCCCGTGCAACAGCAACGCGTTGTCGTTCTCCGCCTGAAAGCGCGTGGGGTTTGTGGCTCACCCGCGAAGACAAACCCACCGACTTGAGCAGCGTTTCAGCGCGATCAAAACTCTCACCACGACCGACCCCGGCAAGAAGTAGTGGCATCGCAACATTCTCAGCGGCGCTAAACTCCGGCAGCAGATGGTGAAACTGATAGATAAAACCCAGATTGCGATTGCGCAGTTTGGCCCGCTGCGACGCAGTCAGTGTGTTCAACGAGTCATCACCAATCCAAACCTCGCCACTGTCTGGATCATCGAGCCCGCCCAAAATATGCAAGAGCGTCGATTTTCCTGAGCCCGAGCGGCCAAGTACCGCCAACCGCTCACCTCGATCAATTGAAAAACTAATGTTCTTCAGAACGCTCACTTCGGCCGGTCCAGAGTCAAACGACTTGGCGACGCCTTCCGCACGCAAAACGGCATCACTCATATTTCAGAATCCTCGTAGGTAACAACCGCGCCGCTCGCCAGGCGGGATAAATAGCACTCAAAAAGCACAACAGCAGCGCGATTGCAGAGACCATCAATATGTCTGACAGCCGGGTATCCACGGGTAAATAGTTAACAAAGTACTGGCTTAGCAAATTGAGATCGAAGGTCTCGGTGAGCCACTTGAAGCCGCTTTCGAGAAGCGCGCCAAGTGCAACGCCAGCGATCACGCCAAGCACAACACCGAGTAAACCAATAACGAGACCGAGCGTAATGAACGCAACCATAACCACAGAGGTATTGGTACCCAGCGTTCGCAACACAGCAACATCGGCTCGACGCTCGTTCACCACCATCACAAGCGTGGAGACCAGATTAAATGCCGCAACGCCAACCAGGAACGACAGCAAAACAAACATTGTGAGTTTTTGAAGCCCGATGGCCTGATAGAGCGTGCCGTGGGTACGCATCCAGCTTGTTGAGAAATAGCCCCTCCCCAGCGCAATGTTGGCGGTTCTACCGAGCTCTTCGGCATCGAACAGCTCATGCAGACGAAGTTGGTAGCCGTGAATATCATCGGCCGCTCGAAACATCTTCTGAGCGCTGCGGATGTAGGTAAAGGCGGCGCTATTATCGATCTCTGAGTCGGTGTCGATTAGCCCGATCACTTCAAATCGACGTTGCCGGGGGTGCACGCCCAGCGGCGACACGCTGCCTTCAGGCAGAACAACAGTAACCTGGCCACCCAACTCCACACCCAATTCACCGGCAAGCCCCTTCCCGAGCAGGAGCCCAAAACGACTTTTCGACAACCGCTCTATCGGCGGCTCCACATGCTCATGCAAGCGCGATACAGCTCTATAGCTTTCAGGATCGATACCGGTTAGTAAGGCGCCGCGCACGCTAGTGTTGTTTGCCAGTAACACAGGGCCTTGAAGGAAACTTGCCGCACCAGCAACGCCAGGCAAATTCCTGAGCGTCGCAAGCTGCGAGGCATCTTCGGTTTGCTGGACCCGGGCACGCAGCGTTACATGCGGCATGATTCCAAATACACGCTCCTGCAACTCCCGCTCAAAGCCATTCACGACGCTGAGCACCAAGATCAACACGGCCGTGCTTAACGCCAGGCCAAATATAGCCAGCGAACTCACCTGTGCGATAAAGCTACGCTGTGAAAATCCATAACGGAGCCCAATGTTGACTCCAAGTGGCCGGAACATAACGCGGCGATCTAGGCGCGGTAGCTTAGATCGTCTGAATCCTGATCCTTCAGCTGCTCTTTTAAAGGCTCTTCTAACTGAGAGTCAGACTGCGCATCACAGCGAGCAGGATTACCGCCACAGATTTCGCACTCAGCGTCTATACCCACCGCGCTCATGCCGCCACAAGACCCCTTAATGGGCTGCCGTCCAAAAATAACCCCTACCGCCATTCCGCCGATGATGATTAACATGGCCCCAAAGGCGAGCAGCAACGTAGTCATGAAACATTCCTTTCTGGTCTTAGTCTGGGGTTACAAATCGTGAAATAAAGGCCTCGCTCATCCAGGGGCTAAAGCGGCCATCTTCGGTGCGAATCAACATCGCAACCGCAAGTTTAGCTCGATTTGCCAGCACCTGCCCCGCTTCTGGTCCCAGTACGCTAATTGCGGTGGCATAACCATCTGCCCACATCGCCTCTGGATGCCAAACTGTTACCGACGCAAGCCGATGAGTGACCGGCCCGGCGCTCCGCGGGTCTATTAGATGAGACAGCCTTCGCCCGTCAAGTTCCCGGTAATTCCGGTAGTCACCCGAGGTTGCTACTGCGCCCTCGGTAAGGTTTAAAACCGGCAGAGCCGGTGCCCTGGCGCTCAGTTCCCCGGGCTGTTCTATGGCGAGCCTCCAGGGCCGAGTACTGGGGCTTTCGCCAAACACCCGAATTTCTCCGCCTATGTCCACCAGCGCAGCGGTGCAGTTCAGCTGCAGTAACGCCGTGCTGAGTTCGTCAACCGCCCGGCCTTTTGCAATGGCTGAAAGATCTAGTTTGCGCGGCTTGGTGCTCCTCACGGCCGGCACCCCGGGATCAAGTTCTAGCACCTCAAACCCAGTTTGCGCTCGAGCTGCGGCGATCGCACCCGCATCTGGCGCAAGTTCCTGATCTTCTGGACCAAAGCCCCAAAGGTTGACCAGCGCCCCGACCGTTGGGTCAAACGCGCCGCCGGACTCACGCACCAGCACATCAGCGGCCGCAAGAACCGTCATCATTGATTCAGAAACTCTGTGCCACCGCTGGGTACTTTCGAGGTTGAGCTGCGAAAGCTCCGATGCGGGTTCATAGGTCGAGAAGATCGCGTTGAAGCGACGCAACTGCTCATCAATGTCGGCTGCAACAACCTGTACCGGGCAATTGGCCTGGATGCGGTAGTAGGTCCCCATAGTAGAACCAGACAGCAGCTGATAGCCGCGCTCCGAACAACCCCAAAGCACTAAGGTCGCCACGAACCAGATCCCCAACCATTTCCAGTGCTTCGAAAAAAAAACTACCATGCCCGGTTACCAGCCCACATTGAGTGCTTTGCCCTAATTTCCTGTTATGACTTAAAGAGACTGCATGTCGAGCCGTTCCTTCACCATCGCTGTATTCGCTGGTGCCCTGTTGGGCGGCTTGCTGCTGCTCCTCGATCACCCGCCAGGGCTCGACGGCTTGATGGCCTTTCTAAAAACCCTGTTTCTGTCAGCCCTGCGCATGATAATCGCGCCACTCATCTTTTTCTCTTTGATTGCTGGCATCGTAGCGCTGGGTGAAGCCTATCGGTTGCGCACCATGGGCGCAGCGACAGCAGCCTACTACCTACTCACCACCGGTATCGCAATTGCCATAGGTCTGACGGTGGTGACATTGATCCATCCCTGGACGGATCAGCCGCCGCTGGTCACGCCAGTGGAGGTGCCCGCCGACAGTCTCATCGACGCCTCAGACAATTCTCCGCTGGGTGTGCTTCTTGGGCTGGTTAAAGCCGTTTTCAGCAATCCATTTGAGGCTCTTGCTGAGCTCAATATTCTTGGCATTGTCACCGCGGCGCTGCTGATCGGAGTAGCCATGGTGCTGGTTCTGCCACGCGACAGTCAGTGGCCCGAGCTTATGGCGCAGGCAGCGGCTGTCACGCATCGCATCGCGCGCTGGGCAGTAAATCTCATGCCCCTCGGCATTATGGCCGTTACCTACGAGCTGCTTGGGCAAGCCGACTGGAGTCTACTGCAACAACTATTATCGTTTTGCATTGTAGTGCTCGCTGCAACCGCGGTGCACGGGCTCATAGTGCTGCCGCTTATCGCCTGGCTAGCAGGCGGAGTAGCTCCTCTTGAACTTTGGCGCGGTATCGCCCGTCCCTGTCTCGTTGCGCTGACCACATCATCCAGCGCAGCCGCTCTGCCCGTTAGCATGGAAACGGTGCGCGAAGAGTTCCGCGTTAGAGAATCCGTGAGCAGCTTCGTGTTGCCCCTGGGCGCCACCATGAACATGGACGGAACCGCGCTCTTTGAAGGTATTGCCGCCGTGTTCCTCGCCCACCTGTTCGGCCTTGAACTAACCACTCTAGATACGATTGTGGTATTTCTTGTGGCCATGATGTCTTCTGTGGGGGCACCGGGCATTCCCAGCGGTTCGATGGCTGGCATGCAAGTGGTATTGCTTGCTGTCGGCATTCCACTCGAAGCCATTGGCATCTTGCTGCTCATCGAGCGACCGCTTGATACTTTTCGTACGGCGGTAAACGTCGAAGGCGACCTTATAGGTGCTATCGTAGTGCAGCGCCATCTCCGCAAACTTGGGGAAACAACAATATGACCTGCACGCTACTCCTGATGCGTCACGGTACAATCAGAGCCAACCTTAAAAAGCGCTGGCACGGCTCCACCGACAGCCCATTGCTGTGGCGCGGTCGGCGCCAGGCAAAGCGTCTGGGCCAGCATGTGGCCAAAAATTATCCACAACTCGACGCACTCTACGTAAGCCCGCTACAGCGTTGTCAAGAGACGGCCGCCCCAATCAGCACCCTGCTAGATCTCAAGATTCAAACACAGGAAGACTTGCGCGAGTGGAGCATTGGAGAATGGGAAGACATGCCTTTTCGAGAGCTGCTGGACGAACACGACTTTTTTACCCGCAGCGCCAAGGATCTGGCTTGGGCTGCTCCGGGAGGTGAAAGTCTGGGTGCAGTTAGCGAGCGCTGCGTAGCCGAGCTCAAAACGATTACTGAGCGCCACACCCACCCGAGAGAAGACACTACTGTGGCTATCGTAAGCCATGGCGCAGCGATGCAGGTCGCCATTGCGTCGCTGCTCGATAACAACCCAAAACGCTGGCAAAGCTATGCCATTGGTAACTGCTCGATCACAGAGCTGATACTTAACCCAGAGCCCTATATTGAGGGTTACAACCTGATGCACTATCTATAGCCCCACCTAAAAGAAATAGAGGAATACGCCATGACTGAGTTCTGCATAGTCGAAAAATCTAACCACATCATGACCGTGACGATTAACCGTCCCGAACGCTTGAACGCACTACATCCGCCCGCTAACGCCGAGCTTGGAGAAGTGTTCGACGAATATGCCAATGATCCCGATATGTGGGTCGCTATCATCACCGGCGCTGGCCGAGCGTTCTCAGCAGGCAACGATCTTCGATACCAGGCAGAAGGCGGCAAGGGGATGCCGACGCCCCGGGGGTTTGGCGGCCTCACCAGCCGTTTTGATATGAACAAACCGGTCATCGCTGCGGTTAATGGCGTATCGATGGGCGGTGGGTTTGAAATCGCCCTGGCGTGCGACTTGATCATTGCCTCGGAGTCGGCGCGCTTTGCACTGCCCGAACCCAAAGTGGGATTGGCAGCACTTGCAGGTGGTCTCAACAGATTGCCCCGGCAAATTGGTTCGAAACGAGCACTCGGCATGATTCTTACTGGCCGTCATGTACCGGCGGCGGAAGGCGAGACACTTGGGTTTGTTAACGAAGTTGTTGCCGCGGATGATCTAATGGCTTGCGCAAGACGCTGGGCAGAAATGATCTGCGAGTGTGCGCCGCTGTCGATCCGGGCAAGTAAGGATGTGGTTTACCAAAGTCTCGACTTTGCATCGCTCGAAGATTCGATGACGCACAAGTACGACTCAGTAAGGGCAATGGTCAAAGGCGACGATTACGTAGAAGGTCCCAAGGCCTTCGCCGAAAAGCGCCCACCGAATTGGTCCGGGCGCTAGAGAGACTGGTGGGCCAACCGCGGGCCCGAGCTTACTAGGAAGTGACGTCCGTACGTGCGGCGTCCAGGGCATCGGCGATCACAGTCACCGCAAGACAAACGTCGTTGAGGGCCGCTTCTTCGCCGCGAAAAGCCATCTCGGCAACAATTTCCACGCGAGGAATCGCCACGTGCAGGGTGTCAGGCGCGGTATCAAATTGGCCGGGGTATTTACTCTCGAAATGCATCTCGTCTGGTCCTCTCTGGGGTCTCTCCACAGGGGCTAACCCCTGTGCTCTCTCCTCTGCGTTTATGGCGTCAAAATTGTCGGTCGATCCGTAATCGCTCCGGCCAGCCATGCCACGCGTCTGGTTCTCTATTCACCACCCGTTTCTTCAGATTTCATGCCAACTAGAGCGGCCCTTACATAGCACACTTAACCCTTTGTTTATAAATGGCTTTTCCGGGTTTAGAGACCCGCGTGAGCGAGGCCTCAAAGCGCCCTCAGACGCGCTTTATTGCCGCGAATGGTCCCTCAGTGATGCAGGTCACGTTTCGAACATCTCGGGTACACTGGCTCTTCGAAATTGCATTGAGTTGAGAAGATGAGCGTAAAAGTTACCGTCGGTGAGCTGGTTAAAGAGGCCAACAAGCACATCACCGCGTTGTCAGTAGAGGAAGCCGCCGCCCTCATCGATAGCCCGGACCATTTGTTTGTCGACTTGCGCGATGTCCGCGAACTAGAACGCGAGGGCACCATCCCGAACGCGTTCAACGCCAATCGCGGCATGATTGAATTTTGGGTGGATTCATCAAGCCCCTACTTCAAAGCGGAGTTTGATCAAGGCAAGACTTGCGTGTTCTTTTGTCAGAGCGGCTGGCGCTCGGCACTCGCCACCAAAAGTGTCCAAGATATGGGCATGACTGCCGTGACGCATATCGACGGTGGCTTCCGAGCCTGGAGTGAAGCGGACAAGCCCACTCAAACCTATGCCGACAATCGGGCTGCTCGTAAGGCCCTGCGAGAAGCACTCGCCACGTGAGTAAAAGAAATTCACTGATCGCTCTCCTCGCCTTCACCGGAGGCTTTGTAATCATGTCCGTCGAACTGCTTGGAGGGCGGCTCTTGGCACCCTGGTTCGGCAGTAGTATTTATGTTTGGGGCTCGATCATCAGCGTTTTTATGTTGGCGTTAGCATTGGGCTACTACATCGGCGGTCGGTGGTCAGTGCACAACCCAAGTCTGCAGAAATTTGGGCTGATATTTATTGTAGGCGGTCTGATCTTGCTGCCTCTGATGCTTTCTGCAGAATCGGTTATGAGTGCGGTGTTCGATCAAGTAAGCGATCCACGCTATGGCTCGCTCCTGGCCGCCTCAATTTTGTTCATCGCCCCAACGCTAACGCTGGGCATAATTTCTCCTTACAGCGTGCGGCTTTTGGTTGAACAGAGCGATCGAGCCGGCGAAGTCGCAGGCAAACTGTATTTCTTCTCCACGCTGGGCAGCGCGATCGGCACCTTGGCTACCTCATTTTACTTTGTGCTCTGGTTCGAGATGGAAACCATCTTCGTTGCACTGTGTGTCACCTTAATCGCATCGGGAGTCGCTGCGTTTCTTGCGCACGGCGTATTCGCAACCCAATCTGATACGCCTTCCGGAACCCATGCAGCAATCAGTCTTTCCAAGAATTCATGACTCAATCAAGTGTATTTTCTCGTTTGCTCACGGCCGGTGTGCTGGTGGTTTTGGGGTTGCCCTTAGTCACCAATGCCGCAACAGGCCGAGTAATCCACAAAGAACGCAGCCTCTATCGCACCGTTTTGGTGGTACAAGATAAAACTCGCCTGTGCATGCAATTCAGCGTCCGCGAGGACCAGCGCAACCAATCCTGCAAAGATCGACGCAACCCCAAACGGCTTGTGTTCGAGTACGCGAAGCTCGTGTTCTCAGGCTTCTTGTTAAACCCGGAGCCAAAAAATATTTTGGTCGTAGGTCTTGGCGGAGGAACTCTGCCGTTGGCCTTCCGCGAGCTCTTACCAAACGCGCGCATCGACGTGGTTGAGATTGACCCGGCGGTAGCGTCGGTTGCCAGGGAGTACTTTGACTACGAAGAAACCGAGCCCGGACAGCTTTACGTTCAGGATGCTCGAATATTTGGCAAACGCGCTGTCCGCCGCGATGTGCGCTACGACATGATCTTACTGGATGCCTTTAACGGCGACTATATTCCCGAGCACCTGATGACTCGCGAATATCTGCTTGAGACGCGCGAGCTGCTTGCTCCTGAGGGCGTGCTGTTGGCCAATACATTCTCGATTAGCAAGCTCTACCATCATGAGAGCACAACTTACGAAAGCGTATTTGGCAAACTCTTGACCGTGCAATCGCCGCAGAGCGCTAACCGAGTTATCATCGCAAAAAACGGCGAGTTTCCGTCAGACACAGTCATCGATCGCAATCACGATCGCTGGGCCAAGCGCCTTCTACCCTTTGAGGTCGACCTGGGGCGCGTCCGCGACCAGATCGATGACACGCGTGATTGGAAACAGGACGCGAGAGTGCTCACCGACCAGTACTCGCCAGCAAATCTACTTCAGAACTAGCCTGGCTAATGGGCAGCGACAATAAGTGTATAAAGGGCTGCCCTATCAACATCGCCGCCGGAAGCCCGGGGCAGCGCGTCGCAGAACGCCAACCCAAAGGGACACTTCGCCGCAGATAGTTGCTGGGCGCAATAGTCCAGTAGCTCGACCTCAATGAGCGGCGTACCGGGTGACTCGCTTGCCTTCAACACCACCACGGCAAAGAAGCCAGCTTCCGCTTCCAGCTCATAGCCAAGCAACTCTGCCTTATCGCGTTCAATGACAACTAATGCAGCCGCTGCCACAGCGCTATGACTCTCAAGCAGAACCTCACACTCCTGTGGCGTAAGCCAGCCATAGGCCGTGCTCAGCGCGTTCGCGCGCTTACCTAGCGAGAAAATTTGCCCCTGTTCATCAGCAAAACCCAGAAGCTCCGTTTCGCTCCCGGTATCGCTCGTGGTCTCAGGTTCACAACAAGCGAAGGCCCAAAGCGATCCAATCTGATAAGGACCACAACCTGCGCCATTGACGTCTCGGACAGCGAGCTCCATGTCTGCAAGATCTGGCCATTGCGGCAAACTCAAATACTCCTCAAGAATTGAACCCCACCACGGGGCAAGCTCGCTCGCTAACGAGCTCGGTATTCGCGCCCCACCTACCCAGGCCAACCGGTGATTCACACCTTTGTAGGCGGCACGTTGTGCCATGGACAAATCCAGCACTTCCATCAACTGCCATGGATACCAGTCGCTAACCGTAATGTCTTGCTGGTCAATCAGTTCGAGCGCCTTGCGTGGACAGAAGGGTTCAACAAACCAATGCGGGATACCAAGCAACCGAGCTTTAGCTACCAAACCCGCCGTGCGCCAATGACCCGGATCACCACACAGCAGGAGTCGATCTGAACTCTTCAATTCAGCTGCCGCTGTGCTTCTAGTAGACGTCATAAAAAGCGATAACAAACATGTAAGTATGAACGTGTGAGTAGATGGAGAAACTGCCCCTAGATCAGCGCTATAGGTGAAACACCTCGAAACAAATGTTTACTTGATGTCAGACACCTGGCTCACTAACCTCGGCGAGCCTTGATAAATGAGATTCAAAAGTTGGCGAGTACGGGTCAATTCCAAATTTGCTGCAACGGCACCATTGGCGTGGAAATCCATCGCCCCGGATTGAAGGGCTTATTTCACCGTTCAATAGAGGCCGCCTGCCTGGGTTTCGATAGTGCACGTATGCAGGTTGAAACCACCGCGGAGTTTAAGGTTGGCGACGACCTGGTGCTTGATCTGCAGGTTCTCGACCTCCGGCTTGAAGAACTCACCGGCAAGGTTACCAGTGCCATCCCTACTAATACGACTGGAAGTACATCAGATCGCCCACCGACCAGGACCATAGAAAATGCCCCCGGCGCTCAGGTGCACTTTTACGATATCGACTTTGCCAATAGCAATCGCCGTCGCGATACCCAGCACTGCCTGCGTCAGCTGCAAAACCTCTACGAGCAACAGTCGCGTTAACACCACCTAAGGCCGTATCATCGCTCTCCCCTCAAAGAGAATTGCGATGACTCCCCCGCCTATTCCACAGACAACACCAACCGAAACCTCAGAAACGGACCTCATTGATCGGCCGCCGCTGCAAAAATCCCGCAAGCTCGATGATGTGTGCTATGACATTCGCGGCCCCGTGCTCACCGCTGCAACACAGATTGAAGCCGATGGCCACCACGTCACCAAGCTGAACATAGGCAACCCGGCCACATTTGGCTTCGACTGCCCGGCCGAGATCATCCAAGACATCGCAAGCAACCTTTCCAATGCTCAGGGCTACAGTGACTCAAAGGGTTTGTTCCCCGCTCGCAAAGCCATCCAACAGTACTACCAGACCCTCGGCATTAGCAGCCCACAAATCGAAGACATCTATATGGGTAACGGGGTTAGCGAACTGGTGATGCTTGCCATGCAGGCCTTGCTAAACGACGGTGACGAGGTACTGATTCCTGCACCCGACTTTCCACTGTGGACGGCAGCAACCAATCTCTGTGGCGGTACCCCCGTGCACTACCGTTGCGACGAAACTGCTAACTGGCAACCTGACCTCGAGCACCTGGAACGCGCAGTCAGCCCACGCACCAGAGCTCTGGTTGTTATCAACCCCAACAACCCAACAGGGGCGGCCTACAGTAGAGAGATGCTCTTGCAGCTCGTCGACTTTGCCCGTCGCAACAAGCTCGTGTTACTAGCTGATGAGATCTACGACAAGATTCTCTACGACGACGAGACCTACATACCTATGGCGTCGCTTGCCGATGACCTGTTCACACTCACATTCAGCGGTTTATCAAAGTCCTATCGCGCCGCCGGATTCCGCACGGGCTGGATGATGGTTAGCGGCCCCAAGAAACATGCTGGTGATCTGATCGAAGGGCTAAACATGCTCGCAAGTCTCAGACTGTGCAGCAACGTGCCCGGTCAATTCGCGGTACAAACTGCCCTCGGTGGGTTCCAAAGCATAGATAGCCTTGTGCAGCCCGGCGGACGATTGCGCGAACAACGCGATCTGGCGCATAGCATGCTTAGCGCGATCCCAGGTGTCACTTGCTTCAAACCTCGCGGGGCGTTGTATCTATTCCCAAAACTGGATGTAAAACGTTTCAACCTTCACGACGACGAACAGCTGGTGCTGGATTTGCTAAAGGCCGAAAAAATACTGTTGGTGCACGGGCGCGGGTTTAACTGGCCAGAGCCGGATCATCTTCGACTTGTGTTTTTACCGGGAAAAGAAGAGCTCAGTCAGGCTATCGAAGGCATCGCGCGATTCCTTGACGGCTATCGTCAGGCTTGAGCAAACAAGCGAATGAATAGCATCAATATCGATGAGTTTTTTGCAGACAGCGCAAAGATACTCACCCGTCTACAAAGAGCTTTTCCGCAACCCATTATCTTGCAGGTAGACGATATCTGCGGCGCAGAAGAGACCGATGAATTTGGCATGCACAGTGCCCGCTACCTGGCTTGTTTCGCTGCAATGCTGTGGCTTGCCGAAGAAGGTTACCTGCGCTTCAACGAGACTGTGC